>NZ_BAACAP010000204.1:0-78229 GCF_045865695.1 Scytonema hankhaensis NUACC26 | reverse complement strand
TGACTCAGGAAGGAAATTGAAAATCGAGTTCCCTCCCCTGACTCAGGAAGGAAATTGAAAATCGAGTTCCCTCCCCTGACTCAGGAAGGAAATTGAAAATCGAGTTCCCTCCCCTTAGTAAGGGGCTACGGTGTACACACAAGTCTGAAATAACTAATAGACCGAAGTTTTAGCGTTATTTTTACCCCTCCCTAACCCTCCCCTTGGAAAGGTTTGGGAACCTCAAATCTAGTCTCCCCCCAATACATCGGGGGGATTAAGGGGGGTAAATCTAGGTTGTGTGTACACCGTAGTTAGTAAGGGGAGGGCTAGGGTGGGGTAAAACGAATGCCAAGGTCTGAGTTAGGGAAGGGTAAAACACAAACCTCCAATTCCCGATCCCTAGTAGATTTTTAACTAGTTGCATAGCCAATTTCCTCAATCTTGCCTACAAAATCGTGTCATATGGTTGAAAATAAAAATCTCTTCCGAAAGAAAGCGCTCTTAAATTCAGCTTCTCCCGAACGGCTGGATCGTGTCATGCAGGTAATCCATCCAATGAACTGGTTACCCTTAACAGCCCTCGGTTCGTTAGTTGCAACAGCAGCGATTTGGAGTATAGTTGGTCGCATACCTATTACGGTTACAGGACGAGGAGTATTAATTTATCCCAGTAAAGTTATGGCTTTCCAATCACCTACTACCGGACAATTGGTGAACCTGAATCTACGTGTAGGGGAATTGGTGAAAAAAGGACAGATAGTGGCAATTCTTGACCAAGCCGAACTTCAGAAACAACTACAGCAACAGCGTCTTAAGGTACTAGAATTAAAAAACCAGAATCAAAACGCTAACTCATTACAATCATTACGAAGCGAACTAGAAATCAAAGCACTCGTACAGCAACGCTTCAGCTTACAACAAAATCTCCGCGAAGCTAAAAGTTTAGCTATTGTAATGAAAAACAGATACGCAAGGCTGAACAAGCTAAAGTCGCAAGGAGCAATTTCAGAGGAAATGCTTTTACAGGCGCAAGAGGCTTACCATGAGAAGCTAACTCAAATTAACGACCTCCAAACTCAGTTGCAAGGGTTGGGTGCTAGAGAAAAAAGTCTGGTCGAACAAAATTTTCAAGCTTCAACGACTCGACAAAATCAAATTCAAGAGGTTATGCAAAATATTGCTCAATTGGAAGTGCAGTTACAGAAAAACAGTCAAGTCATTAGTCCTTATGAGGGAAGGGCTATAGAAGTGACTGTATTTCCCGGTCAAGTTGTTACCCAAGGAACTCGCATTGCTACCATTCAAGCAGAAGAACCATCAGCCCAGCTAACTGGTCTCACTTTCTTTTCTGTTGGGGATGGTAAGAAGATTCAAAAGGGGATGAAAGTACAAATTACACCTTCCATAGTGGAGCGCGAACAATTTGGTGGCATTATGGCTACTGTTACCGATGTCTCAGCTTTTCCCGTAACTAAAGAAGGGGTTTTAAGTGAGGTGGGTAATTCAGAGGTTGTGACAAGTTTAATGTCTCCAAATCCTCAACTTCAAGTGTTAGCAAAACTACACCCAGATAGTTCAACTTTTAGCGGATATAAATGGTCTTCTTCTAAGGGTCCGCAGATGAAAGTTTCTTCTGGAACAACTGCTACAGCAAGAGTTACTGTAGAAGAGCGATCGCCTATTAGCTTTGTTTTTCCTTTCTTTAAGTCTTTTACTGGTGGAAATTAATACGATTAGGGATTGGGGATTGGGGATTAGGGATTGGGGATAATGACAAATGACAAATGACAAGTGACAAATGACAAATGACATAAAAGGGGGTATTCGTCGTCGTACCCCAACTGTTTTGCAAATGGAAGCGGTGGAATGCGGCGCTGCTGCTTTGGGAATTATTCTGGGTTATTACGGTCGCATTGTACCCCTGGCGCAATTACGTCAAGATTGTGGAGTATCGCGGGATGGAAGCAAGGCTTCAAATATCCTGAATGCTGCTAGAGGCTATGGGTTGAATGCCAAGGGTTTGAAAGCCGATTTGGATGGATTGCGACGTTTGCCATGTCCCTACATCATCTTTTGGAACTTTAATCATTTCTTAGTGGTAGAGGGATTTAGCGATCGCAAAGTTTATTTGAACGATCCCGGAACTGGACCGAAAACGGTATCCTGGCAAGAATTTGATACGAGTTTCACGGGACTTATTTTGTTTTTAGAACCAGGTTCACAATTCCAAAAAGGTGGTCGCAAGCCTAACGTTATCTTAGCTTTGCAGCAACGTCTCCAAGGGTCTGGTGAGGTACTTGCTTATTGCATTTTTGCCGGATTTTTACTCGTCATTCCTGGACTAGTATCGCCCATATTTTCTCAAGTATTTGTCGATAATGTTTTGGTACAAAACAGACAGGATTGGTTGCAACCGCTTCTGTTAGGAATGATACTTACTGCTATATTGAATGGGCTGTTGACATTACTACAGTTAAGGTTTTTGCGACGAATGAAGATTAAGTTATCTGTTAGTATGTCTAGTCAATTTCTCTGGCACATCTTGCGTTTACCTATCAGTTTTTATGCTCAGAGATTTGCTGGTGAAATTAGCAATCGCATTCGCCTTAACGACGACTTGGCAAATCTTTTGTCGGGGAAATTAGCGACAACTGCGATCGCTGCAGTCATGGTCATTTTTTATGTTCTTGTCATGCTGCAATACGATCCGGTGTTGACCTTAATTGGAATCGTCTTTGTCGCGGCAAATCTTTTGGCATTGCAGCAAGTCTCTCGGTGGCGCGTAGATGCCAACGCCAGATTAATGCAGGAGCAAGGAAAAGTAGACGGGGTGGCTATTTCCGGTCTCCAAAGTATGGAAACGTTAAAAGCATCTGGGCTGGAATCTGATTTTTTTACTCGATGGGCGGGGTATTATGCCAATGCGATCGATGCCCAACAGGAAATAGATATAACTAATCAAGGTTTAGGAATTTTGCCATCATTCCTATCAACAATAACATCTATGCTAGTTTTAGCCGTCGGTGGATTGCGGGTTATGGATGGTAACCTAACTATTGGAATGCTCGTGGCATTTCAGGGACTGATTCAAAATTTTATGGAACCCGTAAATAATCTCATGAGCCTTGGCAAAGACCTCCAAGAAGTTGAGGGAAACCTAAATCGCTTAGACGACGTTTTGCAAAACCCTGTAGTTCCTCAATTAAAAGAGGAAACGGGAGAAACGGCTCCCAAACCCCTAACCTTTTCCCAAATCTTACCTAAATTGCAAGGTTATGTTGATTTGGAGAATGTCACCTTTGGCTATAACCAAATTAGACCTCCTTTGATCGAAAACTTTAATTTATCAATCAAACCAGGACAGCGAATTGCTCTTGTAGGTGGAAGTGGTTCCGGTAAATCCACCATTGCCAAACTTATATGCGGGCTATACGAACCGAATCAAGGAGAAATTAAGTTTGATGGCAAACCCAGAAATGAAATTCCTCGCCCAGTTCTCGTGAATTCTATTGCCTTTGTAGAGCAAGATGTCTTATTATTTGCAGGTAGCGTTAGGGATAATCTGACCCTCTGGGACACCACGGTTCCAGAGAAGTATGTAGTACGAGCTTGTCGAGATGCCGCCATCCACGATAGTATCCTTTCCCTACAAGGAGGCTATGATAGTATCCTTTTAGAAGGTGCTAATAATTTGAGTGGCGGTCAGAGACAGCGTTTAGAAATAGCTCGTGCTCTAGTTAATAATCCCTCCATCCTCATCATGGATGAAGCCACTAGCGCCTTAGATACTGAAACAGAAAAAATTATTGACCAAAAACTCCGGCAACGAGGATGTACCTGTGTCATCGTGGCACATCGACTGAGTACCATTCGCGATTGCGATGAAATCATTGTTTTGGAAGGAGGACATGTAGTGCAACGGGGAACCCATGAAGAATTGCGAACAGTTGAAGGAGCATACTCGCAATTAATCCGTAGTGAGGGAGATGCTCTTTAAAGGAGCGCTAAAAATTTTTAAAAATCTGTAATGCTTGCCAATCAATAATTTCAGAGATTTTTTCAACTCCAAAGCCGTTCCTCACTGCATAAATTAACCTGAGTGTTTCCCATTAGGGTACTAGAAGGGTTTTAACCTCTGAGGATCGAGTCCTATGTATATAGCTAGTTCTACAAGTTAAGCCGTTCTCAAAAATAAGTATTAATTTATACTAATACTGGATTTAAACCAATTAGAAAGGAGACAAAGACAATGACTAAGAATCATACAAACCAACAAAAGATTCAAAACAACCAAAATAACGATTTGGCATCAAAGTTAACATCAATTCCAGGCGTTGAAGAAGTCAACGAAGCCGATTTAGATGGGGTTGATGGTGGCATTTTACAGTGGTGTTCGCAAACAAAGAGATGGATTGATGTTGGAAATTACCACTTGATGCGAACTTCATCAATGGACTAATGATGTAATAGTTAAACCCTATTGACTTTGATAGCTGCAAGATCCCCGACTTTGCAAAGGACACTGTTGTCGAATTCAGAAAAACCCTAATTCTTCGTTTGAGTTAGTCACCGCATAATGAGGTTTTCGAGGTTTTACAACCAATTCGCGACTCTGTATCCTCAAAGAAGTCGGGGATCTAACCCAGCTTAACTTATCAGACTTCTGTATTGGACTAGTAGTTAAGCCATTCTTTGAGTTTAGTATCAAGAATAAATATGCATTTAAACTGGTGGAGAGGTTTGGGAATTGCAAATGGTGTTGCGTTGTTCATATGGGGAAGTTCTACAAGCGCCCAAATTATTCCAGATACAACTCTACCTGAAAATTCTCGCGTCAGAATAACCGACAATATCATAAATATTGAAGGTGGCACTTTATCTGGAAGCAACTTATTTCACAGTTTTTCCAAGTTCTCCGTCCAAAACGGTACTACAGCTTACTTTAATAACGTTCAGAACATTCAAAATATCATTACTCGAATCACTGGTCAATCTATCTCGAATATTGATGGATTAATCAAAGCAAATGGTACAGCCAACCTGTTTCTCATTAATCCCAACGGGATTGTATTAGGGCAAAATGCTCGTTTAGACATTGGAGGCTCTTTTTTTGCCACGACTGCAAATAGTGTAAAGTTTACCGATGGACTTGAGTATAGTGCAACTCCGCAAACAACGCCTCTGTTAACTGTGAGCACTCCCATTGGTTTACAATTTGGGGCAAATCCCGGTTTAATTCAAGTACGGGGAGACGGACAGGGAATCAGAAGTCGAAGGATTCCATCTCCTGCAATAGATACTAATGTCGGTTTGCGAGTGCAAGAGAATCAAACATTGGCTTTAGTGGGTGGAGATATCTCCCTTGAAGGAGCAACAATCAAGACGGCGGGAGGGAGAATTGAATTAGGTAGTGCTAGTTCTAATCGTTTAGTGAGTCTCGTTCCTACAGAAAAAGGCTTTGCCCTAAGCTATGGGGACTTGCAAAACTTAGGAAATATTCGACTATCTCAACAAACAGCAGTGGATGCTACAGGTGAGGGTGGTGGAGATGTTCGAGTAACAGCGAGAAGTCTGAAACTGAGCGATGGTTCTGTAATTGAAACTAGTACTTTGGGTTCAAAGTTAGGTGGAAATTTAACTGTAAATACTTTGGATGAAGTGTACCTGAGTGGCGTGTATCGTTGTTCCGAAGCAGCGTGTCCTTTTCCTGGAGGCTTCTATGCTCA
The DNA here is from genome assembly GCF_045865695.1 of Scytonema hankhaensis NUACC26. Classification (NCBI taxonomy): domain Bacteria; kingdom Bacillati; phylum Cyanobacteriota; class Cyanophyceae; order Nostocales; family Scytonemataceae; genus Scytonema; species Scytonema hankhaensis. The sequence goes on along the minus strand of NZ_BAACAP010000204.1, from coordinate 72,521 downwards.
AGCAGAAGACAATGCCACAGGGACGGCCGGAGATGTAACAATCAATACGCGCTTACTGCAAGTGCAAGATGGCGCACAGGTCAGCGTCGTTACCAAAGGTGCGGGAAGAGTGGGAAATTTGACAGTAAATGCTGACACAGTGAATTTGATTGATAATAATAGTAAATACCCTACTGGTCTAGGTATTCAGGTTCGTGGCTCAGCAAATGCAACTACAGAATTGAAAATTAATACTCGCGTTTTGACCTTGATCGATGGAGCACTTGTCGATACTAGCACTCTTGGTTCGGGAAATGGAGCCAATTTGACTGTTAATGCCACTGAGTCCGTACAACTTATTAGCGATCAAACACGCAGCGCTTTAAATTCTCAAGTACAACGAGATCCCACAACAGGTAAAGATGCCACAGGTAATGCAGGCAACTTGATAATCAATACTCGGACATTGCGTCTTGATAAACAAGCACAAATCAGCGCTAGTACTTTAAGTGCAGGTAGGGGCGGTAATATACTAGTCAATGCTTCTGATTCCGTACAACTTTTTGGTAGTGCTGTAGGTGCTTTAGGTGAGAACACTTCAACAGGAAGGGCAGGAGATGTGTTAATTAATACTAATACACTCACTATGAAAGATGGGGCAAGAGTATTAGTCAGAAGTCGAGGAAGGGGAAATGCGGGTAATCTCAACTTAAATGCTAGGTCAATCTTTTTAGATCGGAACTCTTTCTTAGACGCAGATACAAGAAGCGTTACCACCGATCGAGTTCGCCAACAAGCAAATATCAATATTAACTCCGCAAGTTTGGTATTGCGTCGTGGGAGTCGAATCACTGCCAACGCTACAGGTATTGGTGTAGTTGGTGGCAATATTAATATGAATACTGATGTTCTAGCAGCTTTTGAAAATAGCGATATTACTGCCAATTCTAATGACTCTCAGGGAGGTAAAGTTAAAATTAATACACAGTCTCTTATAAGTGCTCAGTTTCGGAACTTACCTAGCACCCTGACTAGTGATATCACTGCCATAGGCAAAACTCCTGAATTTAATGGCACAGTACAAGTCAACACACCTGATATCGATCCCAGTCAAGGATTAGTTCCCTTAACAGTGGATGTGGTGGATGTGGGGAGTTTAGTCGATGATAATATCTGTACCAGAATTGCAAACAGTAGCTTTACTTATACCGGACGTGGTGGTTTACCTCCTTCTCCTAACAACACGCTCAGCAGCGATCCCGTATGGGAAGATTGGCGACTCACTGCGGTAGCAACAAACGGAGGAGAAAAGGGGGAGATGAGAAGAGGGGGAGAAGCTCTACAAAATACAAATTCTGTCAATCCACCTGTAAATAAAATTATCGAAGCTCAAGGTTGGGTGGTAAATTCAAATGGGGATGTTGTACTTGTGGCTAATGCGCCTGCGATCGCACCTCACAAGCTGAGGAATTCTCTATCTGGCTGTGAAGTCTCACTTACAAAATAAACTGAAACTCAAGATTTAATTACAGTGTGGTTACGCCAAGTTTGGATGCAACTCGTTTCAGTCCTTCATCAAGTGTTGCCAGAGGTAATCCTTCACGAAGTGCAAGTTCCAGATATGCTGCATCGTAGGAGGTCAGTTTATGGGTTCGCGCAAGAGTGAGGATGTCGGTAAATGCTTTCTCTTCAGTTTTTGTATCAACTGCGATGGGAAGATTCCCTAAGAGTCCGAGAAATTGAGAAATCTGTGCTCGATTGCTTCGCCCTCTTCGTTCACCGATCGCTAGGACATTTGCAACCTCAAGAAACCAGATAGAGGGTACTTTTATGCTTCCTTCTACAAGTTCTTCTAGTAATGAATCAGTAAATTCTGTTGCTTCATCCTCAAAGCACCACGCCATTGCTATCGAACAGTCAAGAACAAAGTTCATCTTCTGCCCTCATTAATCATCTCTCGTACTGAAAGACCTCCTAGAGTATGTCCTTTTCGGAACTTCTTTAATTCTTCAATGACTGTTCTAACATCACGCTGTTGTTCTTGTTCCACAGGAACAAGCCGTGCAATGGGAACTCCATGCTTTGTAATCGTAAATTCCTCACCCTTTGCGACTCGTTCTAGAAGGGCAGGAAGGTGTGTCTTTGCTTGGTATGAGCCAATTGATTCCATAAAATATTTAGACCAGTTTTAGACTAGTCTAATTACTTTTGTATGAATTGTCCAGTGTTCGATTGGGATGTCTACTCAAAACGGGCGAGACGCCCGTTCCACAAGAACTGTGTGTTGACAAGAACTGTGTGTTGACAAGAACTGTGTTGGGTTCTAGTTTACATTCAAAACTTTTGCCGCATCATGAGTTGAGCAAACAACCCCTCTTGCTCGGCGAGTCGCTCAAAACTGCCTTGCTGTAGGATTCGACCATTTTGAAGCACATAAATACAGTCAGCATTGCGGATTGTACTGAGTCGGTGAGCAATAACGATGCGCGTCACCTTGAGTTGGTCGAGGCTTTTACTCACAATAGCCTGGGTTCTGTTATCTAAAGCACTAGTGGCTTCATCAAATAGCAAAATTCGGGGTTTCAATACCAACGCCCTTGCAATTAACAGCCTCTGCCGTTGTCCGCCCGAAATATTACTACCTCCTTCACTGATAACAGTATGCATACCCATTGGCATTGCTTGAATGTCATCTGCAAAACCTGCCATCTGGGCGGCTTCCCATGCTTCATCAATTGTGACTAAGGCACCACTGGCAATGTTTTCAAAGATGGAAGCTGACATCAAGCGACTATTTTGCAGAACAACACCCATCTGGCGGCGTACTGCATGAATGTCCAATCCTGTCAAGTCTTGTCCATCATAGTAAATACTGCCAGATTCTGGAGTTTCAAATCCCAGTAATAACCGAAACAAAGTTGATTTACCACTTCCAGAAGTCCCCACCAACGCAATAAATTCTCCTGGTTCAGCCCGAAGACTAACGTTATCTAAAATAAGAGGTCCATCATTGCGGTAACGAAAAGTCACGCGATCTATGACAACTCTGCCCAATAACCTACCGGGATCTGCTTTACTATGATTGACTTCTGGTTCGGCTTGCAAAATTGGTTGAACGCGCTTCCACAAAGGTATAATTTCAAGAATGTCTACAACGGTTGTACTCAACTGAGTTGTACCGCTTATAAAGATACCAAAAGCAGCATTGAATGCGAGAAAAGTCCCAATGGATAGTGCTCGATATTCCTGTGTTTGTTGGTTCTGTTGTAGTAGTATGGCAGTAAACCAGAAAAGCACGCAAGACGCGAGACTGGGCAAAATTTTGTTGAAGACAGCGAGAATGTCTTCAATTGATTGAGTACTCAGCAGAAATTTTAGTTGCTGGCTATACTGTTTACTCCAGTAGGCAAAAGCTCGTTCTTCAGCCCCAGCGACTCGCAGTTTGCCAACTCCATTAATTAACTGCACCATCACGCCAAAGATTTTTCCTTGTTGCTCTAATAAAGGACGAACCTTGTGGAGGGTGAGTATACCAGAGATAAAAGTCAGGGCTATGTTCGCGATCGCAGCTACAATCGCGATTAAGGCTAACAACCCATTGTAGTAGACGAGCAAGCCCAGGTTTAAAAAGGCAAACACCCCAGAGAACACACTTTTAAGAACTGTACCGCTCAGTTTGGCACGAATATTGCTAATAGCAGAGACCCTAGATTCTAAGTCACCGATAGAATACTGATTAAAAAAAGATGCTTTCAACTTTAACAGTCTGTCCCACACCGCCGCTTGAGTAGATGAGTCGGCAAAAGTCTCCAGTCTCATTAGGGAAAGTCCTTGAGCCAGTTGAAAGATTGTACCTCCAAAAGCTGTTGCGGAAAGACCCAACGCAATTTCTAACAATAATCCCCGCTTGGCATCTGGGATAACGGTGTCCATGAGGATAGCAGTAGCCAGAGGCGTTACCATCCCTAGTAAAGACACAGCAATTCCAATTAATAAGATGATAACTATATCTTTAATATGACCTTGTAGTGCGAATCGAAGTACATCCCAGGTTTTGAGGTCTTTATCGGGCAAAGGTCGATAAAAGACATAAGCAGTGGTGGAGAGTTTAGCAGCGCTTTGCTCATCTACAAGGATGCGAGTTTGCTTGACGGGATCGTAAATTTTATAGCGATCGCCCTTCATTAGCAACAAAGCCACTGGACTTTCATCTTCTAAGGTGTATCCTAGCATCGAACCACAGTCACGTTTCCACCAGTTTCCTGTCAAATGCAACTGACGCATCCGAATGCGCGAAGCACGGGCTATTGCTTCTAGAGGATCTTTAAGACGTTCAAAGTCTTCTGACTGAGATGGAGGACAAATCTTAATTCCCACAGCACGTCCGACAGCCCCAGCCGCCGCTAACAAAGCTTGGTCTGGGAAACTGCCATGTCTTGCTTGCGGTCTAGTACTTGTTTGTTGCTGTAGCAGCACGGATGACAGTTCGTCCAATGCTTCATCCATAACCTGACGCTTAAGGTCTTCTCTTTCTCTACACCGCAAAATTTCTTGCTGAATTTCTTGCTGAGAGAGCAAGTGAATCGCCCGTAAGAAATCCATTTGCAGTTGACCCAGACTTACCATCAAAGTATCTGCTTCTTGGAGATCTTCAGTGCGAAAGCTTTGTAATTCTAATGCATCCTCCGCCTGCAACCACATATCAGCACTCAATGGTAACAGACCAGATGCTGGCTCAAAAACCAGTTCGGAAAATCCCATGAGTTTAGCGCGACCGCGTTGGATTTGTACCCAAGATATGCTATCTTGTTCGGGTCGAAATACATTACCACTTGTTAAAGAGAAGAACTGGATTCCTGGCTCTGGTCTGTATATATTTGAGGTACGGTCGGGTTCGCAAGCAACAGCCGAACCTAGTAAATTTATCCAACGTTCCACCAAAGCCACCCCATAGCCTTGTTTGCTCGCGAGAAGATGCTCAAAATTTTGTCGAGACATTTTCAGCAGTTCTGTTTCCTCAAGCGACACTGCTAAAATTTGGAACGACTCGCATTGAAGCTCTGTTGCTATGGAAAACATCGCTTCAGTAGATTTTACACTAAACAAGTACTGCCGTTTTCCTTGTGGCTTACCATCGTTAAGTGTAATCGCAAATAATGACATCGAACCAGATTTCACCAACCAAACTGTTTGCGGGTCATTCAATAGTAAAGATACATTGCCTTTTAATCGATAGCGCTCTCCTGGCAAACCCGCGATGTTGTTTCCAATTAGCATAGTTATTGCTCTATCAGTTCTTGCAATTTAGTCAGTACAGCAGCTGCATGCCCCTTAGCTTTGACTTTTGCCCAATTGTATGCAATAGTTTGGTCGGGTGCAATGAGAAAAGTTGAACGTTCCACACCCATGTACTCCTTACCCATAAACTTTTTCAATCGCCAAGCACCGTAAGCATCAGCGACTTGATGTTGGGGATCGCTTAATAGTGTAATTGACAAGTTATGCTTATTAATAAATTTACAATGAGTTTTTTCTGAGTCTACACTAACACCTAAGATTTTTGCACCCATTTTGCTAAAATCTGGATTTAACTCAGTAAAGTCCTTCGCCTCCGTCGTACAACCAGGGGTGTCATCTTTTGGGTAGAAGTAAAGAACAATCCACTGACCGGACAGTTCGCTTAAACTCACTTGATGACCATCTTGGTCTGGTACGGAAAACTCAGGCGCTTTTTGTCCTGCTTCAGGTATACTATATGACATAATTTTATGCTGTTAAGATATATCAAGCTACGAGAATTATTTCTTTTCTTTTAGTTAAGTGGAAGTGCGATACGGATTTAACCGTTATGCTTCGCTTATCGCAAAGCGCAAGCTGTACCCAGCTTATCGCAAATTCAGTGCCTTTCTCTTGCTATACAAACGAAGTCCCTCCGGGTTCGCCAGTTCCGGTGGTCGCGGGAATACTAAGGTAAGGGAACAAAGTCATAATCATAGCCAGAGCGTAATTTGCCCTTTCGTTGCACTTTGACTAATTGACTGTTTTGAGCACGCTCGCCGTTGACAAATTGGATCTTACCACTAGCTCCATCAGCACTAAAGTCTTTTGCTTGCAGTACTTGGGCTACACCTTCACGAGTGTTTTTCTTTTGGATAGCAGCAATCAAGGCGATCGTTGCATCGTAAGACATGGCTGTGCGCCAACTCACAGGTCTGTGCCAGAGTTGTTGAGATGAAGAAGTAAATTTTGAACCTGACAAGCGAGCTGTTTCCCAGTTCCAAGGAACCGATAGGATCGTGTCTTTGGCATTGTCTGCACCAATTTCTAAAATAGCAGGTGAATATAAACTATCTCCACCTAAAACGGGTAGTTTTGGTCGTTTAGCGTTCTCATTCAAAACTTCTAAGGCTTGATTGAGTTTTTCAGTATCAGGTAATAAAACCAAGACTTCAGCCCCAGCTTTGAGCAAACTATCGACACTACGATCCGCTTGAAAATCTTCAGCGGAAAAATCAAATACACTCACTCTCTGCTGGGACTTGAGGGTACGTTCAAACTCTGATTTAAAGGAACGACTATATTCATTTTTGGAGTTATAGAAAATGGCTACTTTCTTCTTATTTAATTGATATTGCATATACTCAGCCAAGGCTAGTGCTGCTTGTTTATCGCTGGGAACAGTGCGGAAAAGATAATGACCAAGCCCATCGCCCATGCCCATAGCTAGATTAACTGAGGTACTAACTGGGTAAATTGCTACTAGTTTGTTGTCACTGTAAACCTTGCTTGTCTCCCGAGCAACATCGCTAGCATAATTTCCTATAACACCCAACACGGCAGTATTTTTCCCCAATTTTTTTGCAACTTGTCGGGCAACCGTGGGATTGTTTTCGTCATCAGCGATTAACACTCGTAGCTTCACACCGTTGATTCCACCTGCTAAGTTAATTTCATTTTGTGCTTGAGCAACTCCCCGCAAGATTTCTAACGCACCATTAACATGACTACCCAATGGAACTGAGACAGCGATGGTATAGGATTTCTGCTGATGAATTTCCGCATTATTTTTATAAATTAATGCTTCTGGATCGTTAGGATTCTTATTTAAATAGTCTTGCAGATGTTTGGCAGCTCGATCTAATTTGCCATCAATGAACGCATCTATTCCAGCTAATTTGTCTGGGTTGGGTCGAGTTGGTACAAGGTTTTTGTCACCACGGCTGATTTTTATTTTTGGATTAGTTTCCGAAACATTATCGCAGATATATCGCTCGCTGTTATCTATGCTGAGATGATGCAGATAATTGTTCGCCAACTTACAACCCCGTGCCAAAGCAGTGTTTAAATCAAAGAGTTCTGTGTTCCACAGCAGGGCAGTACTATCAGCACTAGCCGAAGCTAAAGTCAAGCCATCAGGACTAAAGCTAACGCCATATACTGGAGCGCTATGTCCTTTGAGAGTACTAATTTCTTTACCAAGCTTTGTATCCCAAAGTTTTATAGTTTTGTCATCACTAGCAGAAGCTAATATATCTGAATGAGGACGAAAACTGACACTATTAATACCTTCAGTATGTCCTTCAAGTTGATGAAGTTTCTCACCATCAGGAATACTCCAGAGTATAACCATTTTGTCCTCACCTCCGGAAGCTAATATCTTGCCGTTAGAGCTAAAACTTAAGCTATTGACAAGTCCTTTGTCATGCCCTTCAAGTGTCTTGATGACTTTGTGCTGCTCTAAATTCCAAAGTGTAATAGTTCTCAGACTTCCCCAAGCTATCATCTTGCTATCAGGACTGAAGCTGACTCTAGCAACTTCATTTTCTTGTTTTGGAAGTTGTGTCTGAAATTGACCTTTTCGATCCCAAAGTTTGATAGTTTTGTCATGACTTGCTGACGCTAATAACTTGCCATCAGGGCTGAAACTGAGTCCACGAATATCTTGCTCGTGCGCCTTCCACTTTTTGAGTATTTTACCGTTCGCTGGGTTCCAGAGTACCATCGCACCGCCTGTATCCCCAGACGCTAGTATTTGACCATCTGGACTAAAGCTAGTAGAAACGATCTCACTTTCATGCCCCTTGAGTGTCATTAATTCTTTTCCATTAGACTTTCTCCAAAGTTTAATCTGGTATAGCTTTCCATTCTTTGTGGAGCTAAAATCACCACTACCCGTGGCTACAGTATTGCTGTTAGGGCTAAAGCTAATGCTATAAACTTCTTTGCGATGCGCTGCCAGAGCGATGGCATTTTCACTATCAACGCTCCAGAATTTTATGGTACTGTCAAGACTTCCCGAAGCTAGCATTTTGCCGTCGGGGCTGATGTTGACACTGCGAATAGGATTATTATGTGCTGCCAAAGTTTTCAGTTCCTTGCCATCCTCAATGCGCCAGAATTTGATGGTGTTGTCATTACTTGCCGAAATTAACGTTTTACTATCAGCGCTAAAGATCGTGCTATAAACCTCAGATTTATGTCCGATTAAGGTGTTCAGCTTTTTACCATCAAGAGGGTTCCAGAGTATAATCGTGCTGTCGCCACTAAATGAAGCTAACGTTTTACCGTCTGGACTAAAGCTGACTCCATTAACGCCCTCAGAATGTCCTGGTAAAGTTTTTAGCAGTTTACCATCTCGACTCCAAATCCGCACCTTTTTATCTTCATTACCTGCGGCAATCAGCTTGCCATCAGGACTAAAGCTGACTCCATTGAATGAATATGGCTTTGACTTTGAAGTATTACTACCGCGATCTTTTTTAATCGCGTCAAGAATTTCTGGAGGGAGTTCAACCGTCTTGAGAAACTTCAAAGTGCGATCGCTAATGCTCCAGAGTTTGATAGTTCCGTCCCAACTTGCTGAAGCGAGCATTTGACCATCAGGACTGAAACTAATACCATAGACTTGTGCTTTATGGGCTTGTGGTATGTCACTCAGTAACTTGCCGTTGATACTCCAAAGTTTGATAGTTTTATCATAACTTGCCGAAGCGAGCATTTGTCCGTTGGGACTAAAGCTAACACTATTAACTATATCTTTATGCCCTTTTAGAGTATTAATTTCAATACCTTGTAAATCCCAAAGTTTAATTGTCTTGTCAACACTTGCCGAAGCGATAATCTGTCCATTTGGGCTGAAGCTGATATCCCTAATTGTACCTTTATGTCCTCGTTCTCCTTGCAAACTATTGCGTTCGCGTACCGAGTAAACAGCTTGTTGGAGAACAGTCATCGCTTGCAACTTGGTATCATCTTCTATCCCTATTGGCAGTTGTAGCTTTTTACCTGCTTTTAAACTGTCGATTAATGCTTCCAACTGCTGATTGGAGTTAAAAGACGCTTCACTCTGAGCTGCCAATCTTCCTAGCTCAGCATTTCGCCTCTGACACCACTGAACAAAAGCAAATCCCGATACCACAGTAAATGCAGCAGCAATCAAACCCCATCTGAGCCGCCAATAAGTTGTTCGCTTTTGGATGCTACGCTGTACAAACTCAGTTTCTAGTTGGTTAAACCAATTGTCTGGTGAGTTAAGTATCTTTTTGAGGATATCTAAATAAGGGTTGGCATTCCATAAATAGTTTGCATATTCGTTTCCTTGCCCAAGATAGTTTAACCAATTAAGGAGCTGCATCTGCCAATTAAAATTTTCTGGTTTCTTGCAGTTCCATTCCTCAGCCGCTGGCGTTAACTGCCTTTGTATAGCTAATTCCTCCTGCGCTTGCTTCGGTTCTAACCACTCACGCAGCTGACTCCATCCCCGAATTAAAGCATCATGTGCTGGTTCGACGTATTCATTTTCTTTCTCATCTCGCCCTTTCACCAACAGACGCGCTTGTGTAAATTCTTTAATGACCTCATTTGCCAGATTCTTAAATGGTTGCGGATATTGCAACTCTGTGATACTTACCCGTCTGCGTGCCAAATTACCACGACCTTCCGATACCATACGTAGCATCACATGTTTAATGATTTGCTCGTAGTCTTTGTTTTCACTTTTTAACTTCTCGTATATTTCATCAGCTCTTTTGGTGAGGCTGCCAGTTACTCTACCTAATTCTTGATAATCTTTGTGCGTAATCACCCGATGGTATTGTTCGTTAACTTGAGCTTTTTTGAAAAATTTGCGGTAGAGTTCACTAAGAGTAAAAGAAAGTAGTGGTAAACCACCAGGCATGTTTATCACTTCATCAATCAATTGGTCTACCAAATGGCTTTCTGACTCTTGTGTTTTTTCCTCAAAAAACAAGGCGATCTTTTCAGCAGGTTCGATAATTGCTGCTCGTAATTCTTCGCGTGTCATCGGCGATACTTCCAGTCGCGCTTTTACCCAATCTATCTGGGGCAATTGAGATTTAAATAGCGAGATGATTAGCGGTTCATAGTCAGAACGCAGTGTGACAACAATGCGTAACTGTTCTGGACAATGCACTATTGCCAAGGCTAACTGTTGCAAAAACTTTAGACGTTCTGAGTCATTACGACACTGAGTCACCAATTCTTCAAACTGGTCAATAACTAACAATAATTTTTCATTAAGATGTACTAAACCCCAATTGCCAACTTTTTCAGCAAAATAATCATTTTTATTGAGGTTTTCACGATAAAACTTAGTTTGACTTGATTGTGTGGTAGGGTTTTTTATATCCTTACACACTCTTGCCAAAGCAACTAGGGGAGATTCACCCGGACGAATTGGGTCTAAAATTTTAAATTCAGACTGAGTAGTTTTTAAATCAGGTATAAGTCCTGCTTTCACTAAGCTAGATTTTCCCGAACCAGAAGCCCCCAGTACTACAGTCAGTGGTTCTGAATTAACCTTTTGAACTAGTTTTTCTTGTAACCTTTTTCTCCCACAGAATTTATCTTTATCTTCTTGTTCAAAAGATAGCAAACCCTTGTAGGGATATCTTGGATCTTGTTCATCAGGTAGCGGTGCTGTTTTTAACTTGCTGGCTGCATCAAACCCAGGTATAACAAATATGTACTTACCAAAATCATGTTTTTTAAGTTGACTATATCCGGGAGTTTGTCCGGCGTTCAAATCTAGGAATTTATCTTCTATATGTTTAATAACTTCAGTAATAGTAATGATACCATCTTTGTTAAAATCTGCATTTTTTTCATTTTTGGGGTTGAGAGCTTCAAGTAATGCCTCAGCAAAGGGAGAGTTTTTATTATCTTCCCCCCGTTCTCCAAAACCATACAAGAAATCGGCGGCACGTTCGTTATAAGCAGCGGAGGTAATAACTTCTTGGGCAGAACCTGCAATGTACCGATTATAGCGCTCCAAGTACATTTCTTCTTTTCTTAGTTCTGCTTGTCTGGTAACCCAACGAAAACTCCCGGCAAAGCAACAATCTAATATAATTAACAAATGACGGCATCCTAGTTTTACTAAAGCATCATGTAGTTGCTGCATAGATACTAGGCTAAGGTTGTCTTCTCGGATGGTATCTTGAGGGTAGATAAAGCCTTGGGGAGTATCGTCTTCATCTCTAACAGCAATACCATGTCCGGCAAAGTAAAATAAAACACGGTCATCTGGTTCTACTTTTTTACTACCACAATCGAAAGGAATAGTTTGGTTTTCAAAAGCTGTTAATAGATGATTGAGTTTTTCACCAGTTGCTTGTTCGTCTAATAACTGTAAAACCTCATATTCATAAACGTCTTTTAAAATTTCCGTTAGTTGACAAGCGTCATTAGCCGCAGTTTTGAGTTTCCAACTGGGTTCGGCATACTGATTGATACCAATAACGATCGCGTAACTCTTTCTAATTTCCACCATAAAATACTCCGAACTAGATTGGCTTGACTTGTAGGTGAAGTTTTTAAGTCAAGAATATTCTGCCAACGTGCGATGTGTTCTAATCGTTGAATCACTTGATGTGCGCGTTGAGGGGTGTAACCATCATTATCTGGTGTCTCTGGAATTGGTGCAACTAATGGATGTCGATCTGAAGCTTTTTTAATCCAGTACTGCCCTAGCTTGACTTGCATATAGTAATTTGCAGCCCATTCTGCTACTTCCCGGTTATGGTACCAGTGCTGACATTTTCTCACTTTGAACAATTTGTAATTGAGCTTGTTGTAAATCTTTGAGAGCTTGTTCTAAATCAAGCGATTTTTGTTGCAAGTCAAGTTCTGCTCGTTTGCGCTCGCTAATATCCCACAATATTCCATCCCAAATCAAAGAGCCATCACTTGTCACCAATAAAATACCGAACACGTTACCGTTAGCATCATGCAAAGGCATCTTGTTAGTATCTAACCAAATTTGCTGACCATCTGCTCGTCGCGATCGCTCAATAATATGGAGTTCGGCTTGTCCTGACGCCATAATACGACGATCGCATTTGCAATACCAATCTGCTTCTTCCTGGCTCCAAGGCAAATCATAGTCATTCTTACCAAGAATTTCATGAGGTAAACTTAAGCCCTGCGCGTAATTGGCACCCTTTTCATGTAATTATTTACTATCATTGGGCACCTTAGTTTTGAAATTATCTGCTCTTTGCACGCGGTTTGACCATAACGAAAGCACGCTCTCCGCAACGGAGGTGAGTGCCTGCTGCATAAGCATTATTTAAAGTATTGGTTAAACGAGTGGGTTAGACCCGAATGACTGCTACTAAATCATTCACTTGCACTTGATTCAATGGTTGTTGTTTCAACTTGGTATTATACGGGAAGTTCAATACAAAATTCGGTTCCCTGACTCAGAACGGAGCGAACGCTCAATTTGCCACTGTGTTTTTCTTCTACAATTTAACGCGCGATACGGCTTTAGCCGTTAAGCCTCCGGCTTATCGCCAGTCCCAATCCGGTTCCTTTGCCAACAGCTTTGGTGGTAAACAGATGCTCGAAAAGCTTCTGTTTTACTTCATCGTTCATACCAATGCCATTATCTTGAATCTGGATGGTAACGCTGTCACCGAGGGAATGTTCTTTGTCATGAGTCATCTGTCGAGCGGTGTAACTGCTTGTTAATTCAGTGCAAATCCTAATTGTGGGAATTTTTCCATTGGCAAATGATTCTTGACTCTTGACAAATGACTCTTCTATAGCATCAATTGCATTGGCTAGAATATTCATAAACACTTGATTGAGTTGTCCGGGGAAACATGAAATTTGTGGGATTTTGCCATAATCAGTTATGACTTGAATGGCAGGGCGTTTTTCGTTAGCTTTCAGGCGGTGTTTGAGAATTAAAAGTGTGCTGTCGATGCCTTCATGAATATCAAACGGTACTTTATAGTCGCGATCTGTACGGGAAAAAGTGCGGAGTGAAATGCTGATATTTTTGAGGCGATCGCATGCTATCATCATGGAGTCAATCATTTTTGGCAAGTCTTCTAAACTATATTCCAAGTCAATTTCTTCAGCATGGTCAAGAATTTTATGACTCGGTGATAGTAAGTCTTGATAGAGTCTTAGATGTTCCATTATATCGCTAAAAATTGGTTTGGCTTGTTGGAGACTCGCAGTAATAAAACCGAGGGGATTATTCATTTCGTGAGCTACACCAGCCACTAAATTACCCAGTGCAGACATTTTTTCACTTTGGACAATTTGTAATTGTGCGTTTTGTAAGTTGTGTAATGCCTGTTCTAATTCCAGAGATTTTTGCTGTAAAGTCAGTTCAGCTTTTTTGCGTTCGTGAAGTGCAGCTTGCTGTTCGCTAATATCCAATAATAATCCATCCCAAATGACTGAACCATCACTGCACTTTTTGACACGTGATTCTCCGCGAATCCACTTAATAACTCCCGATGGGGTGACAATTCGACCTTCCCAATGCCAGGGAGATAGGGTTTGAATGGTATCAGTTGCAGACTGCTGATAACGAGACACATCGTCTGGATGCACCATATCGTTGAAAAACTCTGTATTAGACATGGCTTGTTCGGGAGTAATTTCGAGCAAGCTGTAACAGTCGGCACTGATGTAACTTATCAATGAAATCCCATCAGTCTTCATGAGGTATTGATAAACCACTCCCGGAACGTTGTCTACCAGGTTGTGGAAGCGAGACTGCGCGGCGCTCAACTCATTCAGCGACTGTTCTAGTTGTTGGGCATAGTTCTGCGAACGCTCATAAAGTCTGGCATTTTCCAACGAAATCGCGGCTTGAGTGCAGAGTAAGTTCAGTAGTTCGACGCGAGCGCTGGTAAATACTCCCGTCGCTAAATTATTTTCCAGATATAGCAAACCAAGGAGTTTACCTTGATAGAGAATTGGCATACACAGCAAACTCTTGGGCTGTTGCTCTAAAAAGTAAGGATCTGTTAAAAACGATGGATGCACTGTTGCCACCATCACAATTGGTTCCATGGTGCGTTTAACAGTGTTGACAAGACTCCGAGGCACATCTTTGCTGTCTGACACGGGTATGGACTGCAAAACCATCGGCGATTGTCCAACCCGAGCTATTGCCTCAATGCTGAGTCGATCGCCATCGAGTAACATCAACACGCATTTATCTGCACCAGCCGTTGCTGTGATAATTTCTAGGAGTGCAAATAGCAATTTGTCGAGTTGAATTTTGCTCTCAAGGTTTTGAGAGGCTTTGAGGATGGTACTTAAATCGAGAGCTGCGGACGCACTATGACCGCTCCCTTCTGCCAAAGTTTGAGAAGCAAATTGGTTTTCGTCGGCATAAACAGTATCAGTAGGCGTCAATGCCGTAGCCGCCTGTTGTAGAATTGTTGCCAGCAGTTGTGGGTAGCGGCTTTCCAGGTCAGTAACTTTAGCTTTAGCCCCCCAACGGGCATAACCATAGTAAGCTTCGATCGTGTATTCTTGGGCAATCCGCGCTTTGTCCCAGTCGAGGTAGAACGAAGCCGCCAGTTCATTGGCTAAGGCTGCTTCGTTAATAAACTGATGTTCTTTAGCAAGAGTTATGGCTCGGTCATAACACTCAATAGCAGCAATTTTGTCACCTAAAACTCGATAACGTTCTGCCTCCACGAGATACCATTTATGCAAATGGTTTATTGGGGCATTTTGCGCCCATTGGTGCAGAATCGTTTGATGGCTTGTGGCTTGGGCAAACAGTCGTTCTGGCGTTGATTCTGAGATCGAGTTCGACCGATCGCCTATAGTAAAAATTTCTTCGCGTCTGTCCCAAGTATGGGTATGCAAGTGGACGCGATCTGGCTGGGTGGGTAAAAGTGCTAGATGTGTTAGTGCAGCATAAAAATGAAATATAGGAATAAGAACTAATCCCGACAACACCATGAAATAGGGACTGGCTTGGGTAACGTAGTCGAGAGCAGCCAGATAGTTGCCAAAACAATAAGCAAGCAGCAGTTTGTAGATGTAGCAAACAGCAATTGCCATGAAATCATTATCCTGCTGATGTTTCAACAGCATCACTATTTCATCGTAGGCATTACCTATTAAGCAATCGGGCTGGCTCACCGTTTCTCTCAAATGCTGCACCGTTTGCCCTGCCATGCCCAAAAAAATCTGCGCCGAATCTTGTTTCACCTGAGTCAGGACAGCGCTGTAAACAACTGATTCGGTTTCTAACGTATCTAAGTCTACACCCGCAAAAATCCCATTACAGGTATAAGACACTATGTTGTAGCCAGCGTTGAGAAAATCGCCAGTTTCCATGCCAGTCATGTAACCCTCTTTCAGGGTCACTAGCGTTTTCCTCAGTAATTCCTGATGGTGTTGAATGTAAGACCCAAACAAGCTCAGAATAATAGGTTTCATTGCCCGCTCGTTCAACCGTTCCAGCAAGTTTAACGCTAAGGAGCCAAATTCATAGCCTGTTTTGACTTCACCTAAAAAGGCACATAGCACCATGCCATGAGTCACATATCCGACCGTCGAGGTGGGGGCATTACCAAACTTGAGGGACAAATTCATCATTCTATCGCTCAACGCGGGTAGTAACTTTGGCATTCTTAGCGATACTGGTGGAAATAACGCTCCTAACACTTGCATAGCGGCTTGAGCGGTGGCATCGTTCATCATCGGTAGGTCAATCAGCCCTGCAATCTCTCTGTCTTGGAGTTGCTGGTTCCGGTCTTGTAAAACCTTGCTAATTCCAACTTCATCTACTTCCAGAGGAAAGTCTACTCCCAATTGAGCCAACGCCTCTCTTCCTAATGCGATCGCCTCTAATACTTGGCTGCTAACTGTTCGTGCTGCGATTTGAATTTTATAGATTTTTACTTTGTCGAAAATTGTCTGTGCTTGCTGTAACACGAGGGTAGCGATCTGCTCCATTTCCTGAAAATCACCATTCAAATAACTGGCTTCAGCTGCTGCAACGTATAACTTCAAAGCTAATTCGTACTGGTTTTGCCAGCAGTCGGGTTGGAGCAGAGCTATCCCAGTTTGGAAATAAACTTTGGCGGCGGCATAAGCAGTCGCAGTTTTGGCTTTAGCACCAGCTTTGAGGTTCAATTGCGCTAGGGTTTCGCGATCGCCGGGTTGTACGATTAACGCCTGTCCTTGGTTCAGATGTCCGACCATATCAAACAGCTTTTCTTCAAGCTCACTCTCCGAAAAATTTTGCTGGAGTAATTGTCCGATTTGCAGGTGGGTTGCTCGTTTTTGGTCGTCGGGAATCAGAGAATAGGCAGCTTGTTGGACGCGATCGTGCAAAAATTTGTAAGAAACTGTCAATGGTCTATTGTCATTAGTCATTTGTTTACTGTTTCCAAATGACGAATGACTATTGACTAATGACTCTTGTTGATAAAATTTATAAACTTCACTAATAGGTAAAATCAACCCTTCTTGTAAAGCTTTCCATAAATTAGCCGCCGTTTCTACCTCTGACTGTTCTGCAACGATTGCTAAAGTTGCCAAATCAAATGAGTTACCAATGCAAGCAGCTAGCTGCAATATATATTGAGTTGATGGCAGTAGTTTTCGCAATTGAACTGCCATAAAAGCAACAACATCATCTGTTAGTGCAAGCTGAGTCACTTGTGCAATGTCACATTGCCACCCACTTGGAAAGGTGAATTGAATTAGTTTATCTTGATACAAAGCTTTGAGAAATTGCGTGACAAAAAACGGATTACCTTGAGTTTTTTGAAAGACTAATTGAGAAAGTAGTGAGGCTAATTTTTTTGTACATTTTAGCGTGTCAGCAACTAATTCATTGACTTGTAGTTGACTCAAGGGTGCTAAAGTCATCGTGTTAATCGCTGCTTGTGCTTGTTGAATTTCCCTCAAAGTCAATAATAATGGATGTCCGGAGTTGACTTCGTTATCGCGATAGGCACCAATTACGAAAAGATTTCCTGTATCACTTATAAGTAATTATATTAACTTTAGTGATGCTGAATCTGCCCATTGTAAATCATCTAAAAATATGACTAATGGATGCGCGTTATTAGCAAAGACTTTGATAAACTTCTGAAATAATAAATTAAATCGATTTTGTGCTGATGTTCCTGATAGTTCGGGAACTGGTGGTTGAAGACCAATAATTTTTTCTAATTCGGGAAGAACTTCTACGAGCGCCTGTCCGTTTTCCCCTAAAGCTTCTAAAATTTTATTTTTCCATTGCAGAATTTGAGCATCACTTTCAGCGAGCAATTGCTTTATTAAATCCTGAAAGGCTTGCACAAATGCACTCAAAGGAATGTTGCGTTGCAATTGGTCATATTTGCCCTTAATAAAATAACCCTGTTGTCTTACAATCGGTTTGTGAACTTCATTGACAACTACTGTTTTGCCAATTCCCGAAAAACCAGCAACTAGCATCATTTCAGTAGCGCCCAAGCAAACTCTTTCAAATGCTTGGAGTAGAGTTTTTACTTCGTTTTCTCGTCCATAAAGTTTGTCGGGAATAATAAAGCGATCGCACGTATCTTTTTGTGCTATTGGGAAACTCTCAATTTTGCCTTGCACTTTGATAGCGGTCTTCAGCATTTTTTGCCATCAATTTCATCACAATATCTGATAAAACTTGCGGAATTTCTTGTTTCCCCCTTATTTCCTGTCCCCTATTCCCTATGAGACATGGCATTTTGGCAAGATGACAATGTACCAACTCCATCGCGTCTTGGGACTCAAAGGGTAGCTTTCCTGTCAGTAACTCATAGAAAGTAACACCCAGTGAATAAAAATCAGTCCGGTAGTCAATTGAGCGATTCATTCTTCCTGTTTGTTCGGGAGAATTAATTTAACTTGTTTTGTTTCGGGATTAATTAAAATATTGCTAGGTTTGATGTCTTTATGAATAATCCGTTCGTGGTAAAGAGTATCTAAGGTATTGCACAAAGCGAGCGCAATAGATAAAAATTCCTCTAAAGATGCAATTCGCTTCTGGTCAGTGGTGAAATAATCTTTTAGAGAAATCCCTCCAAAGTCTTCCATCACCAAGGCATAGCCATTTTGATACAATTCCAGGCTATAGACTTGGACAATGAGGGGTGAGTTGAGATTTTTGGCAATGGTGTATTGATTGCGAAACTGCACTAGTTCGCTGAAACTGGGATAGGGATTTTTCAGCAGTTTAATAACTACAGATCTGGAGTCAGTCTCTCGAAAAGCACGATAAACCAGGGTTCTTGAACCATTATAGAGTTGTTCGCTCAGTTGATATCCAGGAAGACTGATTTGGCTACTAATCATACTGCGTGCATTTTTGAGACTACCAAATTATAGTATTCCCAAGGATGGACAATTGTTTACTACAAAGAACCGAAATTATACCATTATTTGAAGAAAATCCAGATGTTCACACTTATGTAGAGGAGGAAGAGGATGCACCAGACGAATGATGCGATAAAAATCATTGACAAAATGACTCGTAGCGACTCTGAGCTTGAGGCGATGGTAGCGGAAGCTTCTATTAATGCAGAGGTAGCACAGTTGATTTATGAAGCCAGAACTAAAGCAAGGTTAACGCAGAAACCCGCACATTATTTTTACCCCTCTTAATCTCCCTTTACATCGTAAGTCACTCGTAAACGCAGTATCGGTTTTTACCAGTGTGTTTGGCTTGGTACAAGGCGCGATCGGCAGTAGCAATCAAGGTATACCAAGATGAATTTGGCTGAAGAATGAGACTGCTCGAGATTCCTACACTCAAGGTAATATGGGACGAGACCTGCGATCTGGCGTGAGGAATTTGCAGATGATTGGTTTCCAAAACAATCCTTTCAGCAACTTTCTTTGCTCCCAATACATCAGTATCGGGCAAAATAATGGCAAATTCTTCACCTCCATAACGAGCAACTAAATCTCTGGGTCGTTTAGTTACTTGATTTAAGAGTTGAGCGATTTGTTTTAAACATTCATCCCCAGCTTGATGACCGTAGTAGTCGTTATAGCATTTGAAATAGTCGATATCGCATAAAAGTAGTCCCAAGGAATTGTTAGTTAAGAGAAACTGTTGCCATTGTTCCTGCAAGTAAAAATCGAACTGACGGCGATTAGCAACAAGTGTTAAACCATCTAAAGTCGCTATTCGATGAAGTTCTTCATTTGCTTTCTTTAATTCGGCTGTACGTTCTAGCACTTTAAGTTCTAAGGAATGAGAATAATGTTTTAATTGCTCGTAAAGTCGGGCATTTTCTAAAGAGATAGCAGCTTGACAGCATAAAAGGTTAAGAATTTCCACACGTTCTTTTGTAAATGCACCTGTTGTCTGTTGATTTTCTAAATATAAAACACCAATAAGTTTACGCTGATTTATGATGGGCATACATAATAAACTTTGAGGTGGCTTCTGGATAATGTAGGAATCTGTAAATAATAAAGCTTCTTTAGTTACCTCATCAATAATAACAGTTTGTAAAGTACGTTTAACAGTGTAAATTAGGCGGATGGGAACATCACTGCTATCATCCACAAGAACTGTTTGTAAAACTTTAGGTTCTTGCCCTAACTCAATCACAGATGCCACTTGTAAAGTATCGTCCCATTGCAGTATCAACACACCTTTACTGGCTCCGGCATTCGCGATCGTTGTATCCAACAAGGTTATAATTAAGTTCTCTAAATGAATTTCACTCGACAGTGCTTGAGAAGCTTTTAAAATAGTGGCAAAATCTAAAGTTGATTGAGGTATATTATCTGCCATAAACATTATTGGGTTTAGGAACTCTCCTTAACTGGAAGTGTAATAACAAATTTAGAACCTTTACCTAAATTGGACTCAACTTCAATCGCTCCGCCATGTTTTTCTAACACAATTTGACGTGCGATACGGCTTTAGCCGTTAAGCCTCCGGCTTATCGCTAGTCCCAACCCCATTCCTTTACTGACTTCTTTAGTCGTAAACAAATGGTCGAAAATTTTTTGCTTTACCTCTTCTGTCATTCCGAGCCCATTATCCTGAATCTGAACAACAACCCTGTCATGAATCATCCCCAGAATATGCTCGCTGCTTGTTAATTCGGTGCGAATTGTAATCGTGGGAATTTTTCCACTTGCAGATGACCAATAACTCTTGAGAAATGAATCTTCTATTGCATCAATGGCATTTGCCAGAATATTCATAAACACTTGATTGAGTTGTCCGGGGAAACATTTAATGTCTGGGAGGTTGCAAGTTTCCAGCAATGAAACCAACAGGATTATTGATTTCATGCGCCACACCAGTGACTGAATTACCCAATGCTGACATCTTTTCACTTTGCACAATCTGGAGTTGGGCGTGTTGGAGTTCTTGTAAAGCGATTTCTAATTGTTGAGCATAAGCCTGGGATTTCTGATACAATCGAGCGTTTTCCAAAGAAATGGCGGCTTGAGCACAAATCGTGTTGAGTAGTTCGACACGAGCGAGGGTAAATGCGCCAGTGACCAAATTGTTTTCCAGATACAAAATACCCAACAACTTGCCTTGATACAAAATCGGGCTGCACAAGATGCTCTTAGGCTGCTGTTGCTGAATGTAGGAGTCGTGGATAAACTCAGGAGCCATTGTCGCATCAAAAACTGCTACTGGTTGTAAACTCCGTTTGACAGTGTTGACAAGACTGACTGGTACATCCTCAGTTTCTTCGATAAAATGTGGGTCGAAGAGAATTGGGGAAAAATTAAATTTAGCAACAGCTTGAACCAACAAGCGACCTTCCTGTGAAAGGAGTAGTACGCATTTATCTGCTCCAGCATTGGCAATAACGACTTGCAACAAGGTTGAGAAAAGTTTGTCTAATTCAATCTCCCTTGAAAGGGCTTGTCCGGCTTTGAGAATAGCAGCGAAATCGAGTGCATCCGTAATAGTGCTACTAGAAGTCGTCGAACCATTACTGCTCGAACTAATGACGGTTGTGTTAACCGAGAAGGCAGAACGGGGTTGCTGAAGAATGGGTGCAAGCAGTTGAGGATAACGGGTTTCTAGATCTACGATCTTAGCTTTGGCTCCCCAACGAGCGTAGCAGTAATAAGCTTCTTGCAAATAGCTACCCGCGACTTTTTCTTTGCCCCAGTCTAAGTAAAACTTAGCAGCGAGTTCGTTGGCAAGAGCTTCTTCTTGAATGAATTCATGCTCTTTGGCTCCGGTGATAGCGCGATCGTAATATTCAATTGCTTCCACTCGCTGACCCAAAACCCGATAACGTTCCGCTTCCACCAGATCGTATTTATGTTGAAAATTCATAGATGCACGAGTTGCCCAATCCTTGAGTTTTTCCTGATTGGCAGCAATGCATTCCTCAATTTCCTGTTGTTCTGGGGTTGAGCGTTGCGGTAATAGTGCCAGGTACGCCAATGATTCGTAGAAATGAAAGATGGGTACGTGCATATAACCAAGGATAGTATCCAAATACCGTCTCGCTTGTTTTCCTTGGTCTACTGCTTGTTCCCACTCAGAAAACAGATAAGATAAGACTAGTTTGTGAATCCATAGAAAAGCTAGTCCATTGCGATCGCCCGTTGCTTCATAAAATGGTACTTGCTCCTGTTCGTGGTAGGCTATACCGCTTAAGATCGCCGCATTATCTGCACGTCCTGTTAGATTGAGCAGAATTTGTCGAAGCAACTGACAGTAGGTTAAAGCTACAGTTTGCTTCAAGCGATCGAGTGCTTGGCAGTATTCGGCGATTTCCAACTCCAGTTGGGTTAAGTTTTCCCCAGCAAAATAGGAGTAAAATCCGTAGATGTGAGTAGAGTAGCCAGCGAAAGCTAGATCGCCCACATCTAAACCGCTAGAATAAGCCATTTGTAAGGGTTGTAATGTCTCGCGCAAATGCACCTTCCAATGCTGTGTAAATGCATTGACTAGGCATAACGTTTTCGCCTTAAGTTCTGAATTTTGAGTGCGCGATAGCAGAGTGAGGGCTAACTGTCCGAATTCATAACCCAATTCAAAATTTTTCTTTGCACCACACATCAATATGCCATAGCTAACATAACCAAAGGTTGAGGTTGGATCGTTACCATATACAACTGATAAATAAACCTTTTTTAAAACCACAAGTGTGTATAACATTGGGTCGAACAGATAAGCAGTGGGTGCTACAGATGTTAAAATTCTGGCTACCGCAAGCAAATTTTTATCGATATTTTCTGGTAGTGTTAGTAACTCTGAAGGTAACTGTTCTCCCATTGCATTTAAGACAGATTGAAAAGCAACTGCAACGTTTTCTTCAGTGGCAGGAGGCAATTCTACTCCCAATTGGCTTAAAATAACAAGCGCCACTGCGATCGCATCTGCAAATTGTCCTTTAGCGGTGATTGCATCAATTTTGACCTCATAAACGCTGACTCGATCTAAAGGAGTCTTTGCATAACTTAAAACATCATTGGCAAAAGTTTCCATCTGCTCTAGCTCCCCACTGAGATAAGCAGCTTCCGTTGCAACTTGATACAATGCCAGGGTCAACTCATACTGACTTTGCCAGCATTTGTCATCTAGTAAACAGATCCCTGTACGAGCATACTCAAGGGCGGCGGTATAAGCGGTAGCAGCTTTTGCCTTACAGCTTGCCATCCAATTAAATTCCGCTAGGGTTTGACGTTCTGTGAATTGGGTAATTAACTCAACTGCTCTATTGAGTTGACCTACAATTTCAAAAATGCGTTCTTCTTGCTTAGCAATCGGTGTATTCTTCAGAAGTAACTGTCCAATTTTCAGGTGGATGGGTTGTTTCTCATGACTAGGAATTAGGGAATAGGCAGCTTGTTGGACGCGATCGTGCAGAAATTTGTAAATTGTTCTTTGTCCTTTGTCAATAGTCATTTGTTCGCTTTTTTCTAATGACAAATGACCATTGACCAATGACGAAGTTTGATAAAATTTATACACTTGGCTTTGCGGAATCACCAACCCTTCCTCTAGTGCATACCATAGCACGGTTGCGACTTCGAGTTGAGTTTGTTCGGAAACAATTGCCAGAGTCACCAAATCAAATTGATTGCCAATACAAGCCGCAAGTCTCAAAAGATTTTGAGTCGCAAGTGGCAACTTCTGCAACTGCATTGCCATGAATTCTACTACATCGTCACTTAGCGAGAGAGATCTCACCTTCGCCAGATCGCACTGCCAATGTCCCATTTGAGTATCAAACTCAATCCACCCATCTTCGTGCAATACTTTAAGAAACTGCGTGCTGAAAAAAGGATTTCCTTTTGTCTTTTGATACACCAACTCGCTCAGAGGTTGAGCCACTGTTTCTCGACATTGCAAAGTATCCGCAACCAACGCATTCAAACTCCTTTGATTTAAAGCAGTCAATGTCATTATATTGACTGTGACACGAGCTTTCTTAAGTTCTTCGAGAGTCAACATCAACGGATGAACGGGTGACACTTCATTATCGCGATACGCGCCAATTAACAGTAGATATCCCCCTTGACTTTGGCTCATCAACACCTGCATGAGATTTAACGAAGCTGAATCTGCCCATTGCAAATCGTCTAAAAAGATAACCAACGGATGTGTTTGTGTAGCGAATACCTGAATGAACTTTTGAAAAACTAAATTAAAGCGGTTTTGGGCTGTACTCCCTGAGAGTGTCGGAACCGGAGGTTGTTCGCCAATAATTTGCTCTAACTCAGGAATTACCTCAATAACGATTTGGGCATTTTCCCCCAAGACTATTTTGAGGTGAGTTTGCCACCGCGCTAGTTGCTCATCATCTTCACACAGCAACTGTCTCATTAAATCCCGCAAAGCTTGTACAAAGGCAGAGAGTGGAATGTTACGGTTGAATTGGTCGTATTTGCCTTTAATGAAGTAACCTTGTTGCCGGACAATTGGTTTATGCACTTCATTAACAACGGCAGTTTTGCCAATCCCGGAGAATCCAGCCACCAGCATCAGTTCTGATTTGCCTTCACTGACGCGATTAAAAGCACTCAGTAGCTCAATCACCTCAACTTCTCTACCGTAAAGACGCTCAGGAATATTGAAGCGATCGCTTCTATCGCGCTGTGCTAGAGTAAACCAAGCCCTGTTGCCGTTTTTCTGCCATTGCGTCTGACACAGTTCCAAGTCATATTTTAGTCCCAACGCGCTCTGATAGCGATCTTCCGCGTTCTTTGCCATTAATTTGGCAAGAATTTCCGAGAGAATGGGTGGAATATCAGCGTTGAGGTCATGAGCCACGGGTGCTTGCACTGCAATATGACAGTGAAGCAACTCCATGGGATCGTTAATGACAAAGGGGAGTTGTCCCGTTAGGAGTTCGTAGAACGTCACGCCAAGAGAATAAAAATCGCTACGGTAATCAATCCCCCTGTTCATCCGCCCGGTCTGTTCGGGGGAGAGATAGGCTAAAGTCCCTTCCAGAATTTTAGGATTTTGAATTTCCTGTGTTTCTCTCGGTAATAAAGATGAAATACTAAAGTCAATGAGTTTGACTTCTTTTGTTTGGGGCTGAATCAAAATATTAGCTGGTTTGAGGTCTTTATGAATGACCTGACAGCGATGTAATTCTGCTAATGTCTGTGCCAGTTGTATGCCAATGGTGAAAAATTCGTCAACTTTTAGGACACAAGGGGTGTGGGAAATAGAGTCGCACTGCTTTTTATGGGGGTGGAATTGGGGGGAGCAATCGCTAAGTGCCTGTTGTTTGAGATAATTTGACAGGGAAATACCGCCGATATCTTCCATAATTAAGGCATAGCCCTGACGATATGGCAAAAGCGCCAACGGTTTCACTGTACCAGCAAGGGGGACTTTTCGAGCGATCGCGTACTGATTGCGAAATGATAAGAGTTCGCTAAAATTGGGATAGGGATTCTTCAGCAGTTTAATAACTACGGGTAAGCAGTCAGTCTCTCGACAAGCTCGATAAACAATGGTTCTCGAACCATTATAAATTTGTTCGAGCGCTTGATATCCAGGAATACTGATTTGGTTACTAACCATACTGCTAAATCTTCAAGAGTACCAGATTTAGTGTTCCCAGATACTTGTAGTTTTTTACTAACGAGAACCAAAATTTATCTCGAAATTTTCCAGTAGTTTTCAGATCGATAGATCGCTCTCTTATCTAGTACGGGCGGGACGCCCGTACCACAAGAAGTTTTTTGGAGACTTTTTTGTTTGGAAGTCCCTTACTTCAGGGTGACTTTTTCATTTTCACCAACTTTGGGTTTCTCACCTGTGGTTACTGCTTTCACCAAACCAATTGTATGTGCGATAAAACCCGATGGTGCATCCCAGTACTCTGCTTTTTCAACATTCACTTTGAGTAAAGCAATGTCGGGTTCTTCTAATTCTTTAGGAAACCAGGCTTTAAGCTGAGGTTTCCACAACTCTTGTATTTTATTGCGATCGCGTACCAACTGAGCTATACCTGACATAGAAACATAGGTTTGCGCTTTAGGGTCAGAAAAGCTAACGTTAACCTGCTGGTGCTGTTCGATCTCCAAAACTTTGTGAGAACTGGCGTAAGTAAAGAACCAGAGGTCTCCATCAAATTCCACTTCAGAGTTGGTTGACATGGGGCGACTATGCAACGTTCCGTCTTCATCGATTGTAGTCAGCATTCCAATGTCCATATCCTTTATAAGTTCGCGCAGCTTCTGAATTGTTTGATTGCGCTCTTGTGAATCTGTCATCTAAAAACCTCCGGGAGTAGGGAAACCTTGCGTCTTTAGACCAAGGAGAAACTAAGACACGGCCCATTTTAATGGGCGTCATACTCCATTACCGCCTTGGGGTTGCTTAACTTGTTGAGCCACACCGCTAAATAGAATTTAGCGGATTCAGGCTAGAAGTAGGCGTCAACTTTTCGTCCGAACCTATTTGCATAGGATGACTATCTGGTCAACGTTTTCTAGCTATGGGTCAAACCGCTCTGCCGCTCTACCAGGGACACGGGCTTTCGGACTAGCCTACTCAACTCGCAGTTTAGGTCATTGCTTTCATGCCGACCACGGGAGCGGCTCCGCCCCACAATACATGAAAACTTTCCTGATTTCTTGTCCAAACAACAAGTCCGGTGTACTTTCAACCATGGACGTTGGACAAATACAACGTAGTGAGTCCACCCTTGTAGAAAGGTTTCCTTTCGTAGAGGAGTGGCGAACCCGTAAGGGCGTAAGCATTTGCGTACCTTCACTTAATTAAGCCTATGTACTCAAAAGCTACTAATAAAAATATACCACACTACGCCCATTAAAATGGGACGTGTCGCGTTTCCACCCCGATATAAATAACATATAAGTCTCAATTCATTTAATGTCTTGAGACTTATCTTTCGGGGCTACCACGCTCCCGTGTATTTTAGGTGTTAACGTCTTTACACATTGGATGCTTGAGTCTAGAGATGGAGTTTTAGCTTATTTATTACCAGTGACATATGCAGTACTAAAACACCATCATCTATTACCTTATTAACAAGTATGAAATACTTAATCGACTATCGCTGTTCACTGATTACTGGTCACTGTTCACTGGTCATAGTGCATAAATACAACAGGAATTCTGATGAGCTTTTTCCCTAATTGTGATATACCAAACTTACGTTTAAGAGATGGTGGTAAATTCTCAAAAGCGACTGGAGTAAAGCCAAAGCGGCTGTAAAACTGAGCTAATTGCTGACCTAAGCATTCTAAATAAAGTGGCAAAGTTGCTTGATGAATCAGATGTTGTGTTAAGATTCTTCCCAAACCGCGACCTCTCCATGCAGGTAACACGACTAAACTTCCAAGTTCTTGTACTCTAGAAAAGTTGCGGAGTTGTCCGCATGCTACTATCTGACCCTTGCATTCTATAACCCAAAATTGCTGCCATCTGATTTGAGTAGGATCGAGTGCTGCTCTCAATACCAGTAGCCGGATAGACCAAATATCTTCAGATGTTGCTTTGCGAAGAACACATTCTGCTGGTAAAGAAATCATAATTATGTACCGTGCAATGGATTTAATACCATTTCACCAAATGATTGCTACACACGATCCCCCCTAGCCCCCTCACAGGGGTAGGTTTTTTACAATTCCTGAAGGTAAGACAAGGAAGACGGGAGGTATTGTAGACAAGGAAGATTTTCTACGCGAAATGGTAAGCGTCAGGGTCTGTTCTCGTTGCCAACGCGATTGGCTCTCGCCACGCCAAAGGCGATCGCACGCCGTAGATAGGCGAGTGTATCGCATCTACCCCACCTTGGTCATGGGAGAAAGTGAAAACCTGCATTTAACCCCTGTTGGCGCGATCGCTCTCAACTGCCCTTTCTCCAATATTTGTTCGACTGCCGTAATTCATCAAAAAAGTCGAAAGTCGAAGTAGGAAAAGTAGGTTGATTTTAAAAAAGAATAGCTTTATTTTTAAAACCTGATAAGGTTTGATATATTATGTCCAAATCACAGGAAAAATGTTAAGCCAACTCTTGCAAAAGAAACTCCCAAAGAGTAGAGTTTCTTCTACAGTGTCCAGAACTTCGCCAACATTCATTAGGGTTTTGTATAAAAAATTACGTTAGGAAAAAACTATGTCTTTAAATGTTGAACTATTAGAGCAAAGTTTCGCTCAAATAAAACCTCGCGCTGAGGACTTTGTAGCTAGTTTCTACGAAAACCTGTTTACAGCTCACCCAGAAGCAAAGCCGTTATTTGCCAAGACTAATATGGTCGAGCAACGCAAACATCTGTTAGCGGCTCTAGTCTTGGTAGTACAAAATCTTCGGAAGTCAGAGGTTTTAGAAGAAGCTCTCAAAACTCTAGGAGCCAAGCACGTCAGATATGGAACCGCTCCCGAACATTACCCCCTAGTTGGGCAAGCACTGCTAACAACGTTTGAGCAGTATCTTCAGCAAGATTGGACTCCTGAAGTCAAGCAAGCCTGGACAGATGCCTTCGGAGCAATTGCTCATGTAATGTTAAAAGGTGCAGACGAAGTATATTCTTAGTTCTAAGGAGACTTATCGACCTTTTTGAAGACAAATTACTCAAGCATATCAAAGACATATACAGCATGTCCGAAATATTAACTTGGTGTCAAAAAAATGGTAGAATGGAATTTTGACCCGTCTACCAAAATGAAAAATACACTTCATTATATTCAAAAATACCCGCAGCTTACAAAACAAATATTGGGAATAAATAACACTCGACCAGTTCCAAGACTTATTGAGCATTGCTGAAATGCATCATCATCTTCAAGCAGAGATAGAACATAACAACATCCAGTAACTTACCGAGAATGTAGCCGCAGTAAACCAAAGAGTAGACGCACTAACTACCAATGTTGCTGAAGTAACCAATCGTGTTGATATTCTAGCCATACAAGCAGAGCAGGATTGAGCGCAAGCAGCCCAAGACAGACAGCAAGCAGCCCTTGACCGCCAAGAATTCCGAACTGAAATTCGGCGGATTTGGGAATATTTGCGCGACAGAAACGGTGGTAGCAAACGATAAATTCTCATTTTTTTGTTTATGCATGAATTAAAATTTTTGTCAAGACAAATTTAGATACGTTTGCCCTGGTTGCTCCCCCTTTTGCACCCAGACTTAGACCGGGCTGGCGAAAATAAGTGACCCGTTCAAATTGGAAGTTGCTAGAGATGCCTATTGGGGAGAGCGATCTGCTGAAAGCCGCAGCGCATTGCGGCACAAATGTCTATTCTCCTCCTTCACTTCGACATTAGTGAGCAGATAATCCCGCACCCAATCGCAACCCACTGCAACTACCTTATCCAACTCTACAGACTGCTCTAAATTCCACAAAATTACCGTTTTGTCCTCAGAAGCCGAAGCCAGAGTTTTGCCGTCAGGAGCGAACGCTAATCCCTTAACTCCAGCACTATGTCCAATTAGATGAGTCAGGAATGTGCCATTACTCTTCCAGACCTGAACTCGAGCAGTTAATGAAGCTCACTGGTGGCTTTCCGTATTTAATCCGACCTGAGTTCGACGTAAGCCCCTAACGGGTGCGATTTGCCCCCGTTAAGCATGAAAGAAACACACTCAGTCACAGAGGGCGGTGCTACAAGTTCAAAGCCAAGAGATTGAGCCTTTTTCTTGAGTTGGTTCACCATACGTTCGTGATATTTTTGTTCGTAGTAGTCCACTCCGGGATCGGCATACTCGCCGCCAGTTGTCCACAGGTAGTAGAAAATTCTTGCCAGTTTATGAGCTGTAGCTGTAATAGCTTTGGGAGTACCGCAACGCGCTCGTAACCGTCGATAGAAAGCGCCCAAGGCAGTGCGACTGTTGCGTAAAGATTGAGCCGCCATCCGGAATGCGCGAGCTGCTCGATTAATCACAGGGCGAGTTTGAGAACTTTTCACCTTACCGCCAGTAATCCGAGACCCAGGACACAGACCAAGCCAAGAAGTAAAATGCTTGACTGTTGGAAAGCGACTTGGATCTAACCCTACCTCAGATAAGATAGCTTGCACCGTTAATACTCCAAAACCATCAATGCGGGTAAAATCGACACCACTAATGCGATAGAGATGGGTACGCAAGTCAAAAGCAGGAGAATTGCCACGGGGCTTTATGCCTCGTTGCTTAGGTTTTGATAGGGGTTTTGCGGACACATCCACTTTAGAATCAAATGCAGCCAGACACTGCTCAATTTTTTCATCACAGCTAGCTATCTGAGACTGATAGACTTCCCACAGGTGCAACTCTTGTTGGAGAATGAACAGTTGTTCGGCACGATAGTCTCCAGTCAAGGCAGCAGCAATCTGCTCAGTACTGCTTTTGATACGACAGTCTTTAAGGCTTGCTAACTTTTGTGGATTATGCTCACCAGCAATAATAGCGCGGATAATTGTTAAACCTGTAGTGCCTGTAATGTCAGTGATGACTCGATGCAACTGTATATTCATTTCCGTCAAAGCTTTCTGCATACGAAGCACATGAGTTGTACTACTACGAATCAAGTTATCTCGTTGGCGGATATAGCTACGCAACACACAAATTTGGTCGTCAGGACGAAATGACCCAGATAATAGACCATAGGTATGCAACTGCTGTAGCCATTGACAATCAAGAACATCACTTTTGCGACCAGGTACAGTTTTGACGTAATGAGCATTTACCAGTTTGACTTCAAAACCTCGTGCCTCCAAAATTTGAAACACTGGTATCCAGTAAACTCCCGTTGATTCCATAGCCACGGTGTTCACGCCACATTTAGCCAGCCAATCAGCTAAAGCATAAAGTTCTGCAGTGAAACATCCAAAACGACGCACACACTGTGTATCACGGTCAGCCGGAACGCTCACCCAGTGATTATCGGCACCTATATCGATTCCTGCTGCATTCAGGTTGATTTGCTTTAAGCTTTGCAAACTTTCCGTCTGGAGTTGGGGCTTAGTTGGTAGCATCTCTTTTCCCCCTTACACTCGCATTTAATAATTAAGAAAAATATGTGCCCCGATCTAGGTGGATACAATCATTCAATCTCCGCGCACGGGATAGCGACTCACGCCACTTCACCAATGTCTTAATCGCAGCACCTAGAACCAGGCTTACGTTCGGGCGCTTTTAGCACCACTGAAAATTACGGTTTTCTTTTCGGGACACAATATATAGTATAACCCTACTACTTCCACCTCTGTGGCTCTCGTGTGTTTCTTTCATGCTTAACGGGGGCAAATCGCACCCGTTAGGGGCTTACATCGTACTCAGGTCCATAAGCAATTTCCCAATCAAAATCCTACCTCTTTCTCCAGCACAAGCAATGGCTCAAGAAGATGTGAGTGAGTTCTATCAAAAGTTGGAGGTTGAGCCTGTGGAAGATAGATTGTCCGAGCGCAAACTGTGCTCAACAATTAAGAAAAATAATTGTGGAAGTACTCTCGATATAGCTCACAGCTAACAGTTGCTTGATTTTCGATTATATGCACTAACCCTAAACTTTTTAACTTAAACGCCACCTCAATCTCTTAGGAATAAGGAGCAATGGGGATTAACGGGTTTTGGATTGGAGATTAACTCTCTTTTGTCACTTTGGGAGAATCCAAATCGCCCAAACGGTTACGGGGCTTTATTTTCCACTTTTTGTATAGAAATTTTAGTTTCTATTAGAAAATAAAGCCTTAAACCTGGATTAAATCAAAGTCTCAGAATTTGGCTTCGATTATTATTTTCCGATAATGACAGCAGTAAAAAGTATATCTGTCTGTGCTTAAGACAATTAACTCCGAGATGACAACACTAAGAATTGCGAGAAGTTCTGAATAAATTCCTCCATCGACAGGGTACTATCTTTGTTAACATCACTCATGTTCCAGAACATCTTGATGTCTTCATCTTCATAGCCCAAGGCTTTAAATTTCGCCTCAATTTCAGAGACTTCATCATCAACAATTAACATTCGATAATGTGGTTGATTGGGCGCTAAACCAATAATGCGAACGGTTTGAGATTGATTTTCAACTTGAGCGCTATCAATAACTTTGGGTCTAATGTCAAATATGAATGTCGTGTTAAAGGTAGGTAAAGCGGTTCTCTCATAATTGAATTGCTCTTGGGAAGCGATCGCCAATTTTTCTAAATCTGGTGTAAAAGATTTACTACCACTGATTACAGTTATTTTACCACCCATTAAATTAATGAACTGATGGCTGATAGTTAATCCCAATCCTGTTCCTTCTTGGACTTGTTGGCTTGAGGAAGTTTGTCCAAAAGGTTTGAATAATTTTGCTAGTTCGTGAGGAGCAATACCAAGACCTGTATCTGAAACTTCAAAGAGAATTTGGCACTGGGAACCTGGAGATGTTGTAGACCCTATCTCTAACGCATTCAATTTTACATTGACAGATACAGTTCCTTTCTGAGTAAATTTAATGGCATTATTCAGTAAATTAATTAGCACTTGCCTCAATTTCAGTTGATCTGTACAAATATATTGAGGAACATCTTCAGCATACTTAAATAATAGCTGTAACCCTTGCTTTTTAGCTTTAAAATCAAAGATATTTTCTACATCAGATAGTAAGTAGTAAAGGTCAAAATTACTTTCATTAAGCGTCATTTTTCCCGATTCAATTTTGGAGAGATCGAGCACTTGGTTAATTAGATTCAACAAATGTTCTCCATTGCGATTAATAATACTAAGATTGTCTTGTTCTTCTGCCGATAAGCTGGTATTACTTCTCATTAAGTTAGAAAACCCTAAGATTACGTTCAGAGGCGTTCTTAATTCGTGGCTCATGTTAGCAATAAAAGAGCTTTTCGCATGGTTAGCTGCTTCAGATTCTTGTTTAGCTATCTCTAATTCGGCAGTACGTTCTTTAACTTTTTGCTCTAATTTATTGTAAATTCGGGCATTTTCAATCGAAATTGCAACTTGAGATGATAGTAAATTTAATATTTCCACTCTGTTGGGCATAAAAGCTTTTACTGTTAGATTATTTTCTAGATAAAGGATGCCAATGAGTTTGCCTTGATTCAGGATAGGAATACATAAAACTGATTTTGGCTGCTGTTGAATGATATACGCATCATTAGTAAAATTTGTTTCAGTTGTCAGATCGTCAACTAATAGAATTTCTTGGGTATGTGCTACATAGTTAATGATGCTAGTGGGTATTTCTTCTGGGGTAATCGCTACTGATGGCAGCAAATTTACTATAATTTTTTGTGTCTGCTTCCCTGGTTCTAAAAGAGCGATCGCCTCTAAAGTTAAATGACCCTGCTCGTACAAGACAAGTGCGCCTTTAGAAGCTCCGGCATTTTCGATAGCGACTTGCATTAAAGTAGAAAGCAAGTTTTCTAAATTGATTTCTTTTGAGATAGCTTGAGAAGCTGTAATCACCGCTGCTAAGTCTAAAGCTTCTGAACCTTCTGTTGAATTAGAAATAGCATTACCTGTATTTATTTTACTAACTTTGCCATTGGCATCAGATTTAGTCTGTTCACCAAGTTGAATGTGAGCCAGTAAATCTGGATAACGACTTTCTAAATCTTTTACTTTGGCTAATGCACTCCAGTGAAAGTAAGCATAATAAGCTTCAGTCAGGTAAACTTTGGCAATTTTTTCTTTTCCCCATGCTAGATAAAATTTAGCAGCTAGTTCGTTAGCAAGAGCTTCTTCATTTAAGAACTCCCGATCTTTAGCTTCGGCAATAGCTTTGTCATAATATTCCATCGCCAGAACATTTTCACCAATAACTCGATAGTACTCTGCTTGCACTAGATTAAATTTATGCAAATAATTCATAGGAGCATGATGTGCCCACGTCTGCATTTTTTTCAGATTAGCTTCTACCTTTTCCAGATGACTTTTTTGTTCGTCTTCTGAACTATCAAAATACACCGCCAGCCTAGTTAGAGAATCGTAAAAATAAAAAATCGGAACAATTATTGTAGATGTTACACCAGCTAAATATTTTTCAGCATTTTCCGCCTTTTCAAGGGCTTTAGCATAATTATTAAACAAATAATTTAACATAAGCTGACTGCAATAGACTTGGCAAGATGCAGTTTTATGATTAATTTAGATTTGGCGATCGCCCGTCAATTTTTTTCGCTCGTCTTGTTCATTTATCTCAGTTAATGCGATCGCAGTATACTCATATATTTGCAGCTTCTCTAAAGTTGCTTTTTGTTTCATCTGAGTGAGAACTTCACTGTATTTAGCTATCTCCCGCCGAACTTGTGATAGTTCCTTACCACTAAAAAACAAGGTGTTGCAGTATAAGTAAGCAGAAAGAGCAGTAAATTGTAAATCTCCAGTTTCTAACCCATGAGTGTAAGCATCTAAAAAATTATTTAAGGTCTCTTTAAGATGCTCTTTCCAATGTTTTATCCACGCATTTGCATAAAAAATAACTTTTGTTTTGAGTGTTTGATTTTTTAACCTATCTAACAGATTTAAAGCAAGTTGACCAAATCGATAACCAGTATCAATTTCTTCTAAGCTGCCGCAGAGTATTAATCCATAATTAATATAGGCGATCGCAGACTCTAAACCATTCCCATATTGAATTGATAAATGGACTTGTTTGAAGACAATCAGTGATAATAGTTCAATATTGGTACTAAACAGAGAAGAGGTAATAATTGAAAATATCCGCATAGCAGCTAGCTTTTCAATATCTGTCATTTCGGGTAAATCAATTAATTCCTCAACTTTCTGAAGAGCCAAGTTTGACCTCATTTCCTCCAATCCATACTGAATATCTAACTGACTTGGTTGTTCGGGAAGATTTATTCCCAAAAGTTCTAATGCACTTAAGGCAATTTTAATCGCTACTAGTGGTTTATTCTGACTTTGATAATTTTTAATCTTAACTTCATAGACTTTCATTTTGTCCAGCACCGTCTTAGCGTTTTCCAGCACTATCTCTACCAAATCAGATGTTTCTGCAAAGTCACCAGAGAGGTATGCTGCTTCTGCTGCTGACTCATACAATGCCAAAGTTAAGTCATATAAATGAAGCCAACTGTCTGCTGCCAAAAGTTTCTTGCCAATCTGAAAATATTTCAAAGCAGCAGTATAAGCAGTAGAAGCTAAAGCTTTACGTCCAGCAATTAAATTTAATTGAGCTAGTTCATCTCGAGCGGTTTGATTTTTCAGGAATTCCCACCCATAATTTAACTGATTGACAACATCAAAAATTCTTTTTTCTCGTTCCTCTTGTGGAATGTTAGTTAAAAGTAATTGACCAATTTTTAAGTGCATTGACTGCTTTTGAGCTTCTGGAATTAAAAGATATGCAGCTTGTTGCACTCGGTCGTGACCAAATTTATAATGTATTTGTTGTAATTTTTTACTTTTTAAGTGTAAGATTTCATCATCCTTGAAAAAGTAATTTTTGCTTTGAGAAATGACCAAGCTTTCTTGTAATGCACTCATCAATGCAGCAGCTATTTCATCTGGCGATCGCTCAGAGGCAATTGCTAAAGTATTCAAATCAAAAGAGTTACCAATGCAAGCTGCTATTTTTAAAATTTCCAGGGTATTCACTGGTAGCTTCTGCAACTGAGTTGCCATAAACTCGAGAACATTATCACTGGTATAAAGCGTTTTAATTTCGGTAAGATTATATTGCCAGATTCCCTTATTTCTTTTATAGATCAAGTAAATTAAGGCTTGTTCGTGAAGAGATTTGAGTAATTGAGTTGTAAAGTAAGGATTACCATGAGTTTTATTAAATACCACTGTTGTTAAAGGCTCTACTACTTTCTTGGAACAATTTAACGTATCAGCGATTAAAGAATTCAAAGAGGATTTCTTTAGAGGATTCAGGCTAATTTTGTTAACTCTAGCATTATTTTTTTTAAGTTCATCCATAGTCAGCATTAAAGGATGGGTTGCAGAAACTTCGTTATCCCGATATGCACAAATTAGTAATAAATAGCTGGTATTTTTTTCACTCATTAACAATTCCATTAACTTCAGAGAAGCTGTATCTGCCCACTGCAAGTCATCTAAAAAAATCACTAAGGGATGCTCTTTTGTAGCAAACACCTGAAGAAATTTGTGAAAGAGCAAATAGAAGCGATTTTGTCCCACGTTTTCTGGCAATTCTGATGCATCAGGTTGCCGACCAATTAAAAGTTCTAATTCAGGAATAACATCAATCAAAACTTTAGCTTGTGTACCCAAAGCTGTTAATATTTTGGCTTTCCAAGTCTCGACTTGAAGAGAGTCTTCAGCAAATAATTGACGCATTAAATTCTGTAATGCTTGTAACCAAGCTGAAAAGGGGAGAACGCGCTGAAATTGGTCAAATTTTCCTTTAATGAAATAACCCCTTTGACGAACTATTGCTTTGTGGATTTCATTAACGACTGCAGTTTTTCCAATGCCTGAAAATCCTGCCACTAACATCAACTTGATTTGAGATTTGGGATTTTGAAGAGTGCTACAAGTCACTAAGCTAGAAGATTGATGAGTTGCTTCTATCTCCGCGTCTTCTCTCGCTGATACTCGAGCAAAAGCAGCTAACAGGGTGGCTACTTCAGTTTCTCTACCGTAAAGTTTTTCTGGAATGATAAAGCGCGAGTTAATATCATTTTGAGCTAATTTGAAGTGAGCGATCTTACCTTTCTCTAAAAGCTTTTCTCGACATTTTTCTAAATCTATCCGCAGTACAAAATCAGTTTGATAGCGTTCTTCAGGTGTTTTTGCCATCAATTTCATGACGATATCATTTAAAACATTTCCTATGGCTGGATTAATGACTATTGGAGAAATTGGCATTCTAGCAATGTGACAATGAACTAACTCCATTGCCTCATGACTTTGGAAGGGTAGTTGTCCGGTTAGTAATTCGTAAAAAGTAACACCTAGAGAATAAAAATCAGTACGATAGTCAATTAAGCGATTCATGCGTCCTGTTGGTTCTGGGGACATATAAGGAGTAGTTCCTTGAAACACATTAGGGTTGATAATTTCTGGTTTTTCTCTAGGTAAAAGGGATGAAATACAAAAATCAGTAATTTTTATTTCTTGAGTTTCTGGGTTAATTAAAATATTCTGGGGTTTAATATCTTTATGAATAACGCCATTTTGGTGTATGGCTTCTAGAACCCGAACAATCTGAATGGCAATGTGTAGAAATTCATTTAAGTTGAAAGTGTAGGGAATAGAAGCGTTTTCTATCCGATTGTTAGTCCGGATATAATCGGATAGGGAAATACCTCCAAAATCTTCTAAAACTAATAGATAAATATTCCGGTAATTTTCCCAGCTTAGATGTTTGATTATTCCAGAGAAGTTGAGATTTTTAGCAATAGTATACTGATGACGAAATTGTGCCAGATGCTCTAGGGTGGGATACTCAGAACAGGGGAGTTTAAGAATTACGCTTTGTTCGTTGGACGCAGATATAGCTCGATACACCTGGCTGCGGGAACCAGCGTAAAGTTGTTGAATAATTCGATAATTGGGGATTGTAAGCATAATGGTAAATTTAGCAATTAAACCATCTAAAATAATTTTAGAACCCCAAACCAAACTCGATCCTCCGCCATGCTAGAGTCCAAATTGCCGCAATATATACCTTCGGCAGAAGAACTGCCCGACTCGGACGAAACACCTATGAAGGCTGAGTTGAATTGGCTAATTCAAGTTTTATTCCCCTGTGCAAGCTCCATAAAATCATGAGTAAATACTCGCTAGTTTCAAGAGCAACCCTATGACACGCTCCAGTCCCATGATACCTCTGTTGAGCATTTTGCCCCTCGAAAGCGGTGACAAAGTGACCCGCGCTGAATTTGAGCAACGCTATGAGGCAATGCCCCAGGTTAAAAAAGCCGAGTTGATTGAAGGAATCGTTTACATGGCATCCCCTGTACGAATCGTGCAACATGGAGACCCCCATGCTCGCATCATGACATGGTTAGGAGCTTATTGGGCAGCAACCCCAGGCGTACAGCTGGGGGATAACCCAACCGTCCGCTTAGATGCTGACAACGAACCCCAACCCGATGCCTTGCTGCGAATCGCCGTGGCCGGACAGTCAACTATTAGTGTAGACGGTTATGTGGAAGGAGCACCGGAATTAATTGTGGAAATCGCTGCCAGTAGTGCCTCTATTGATGTACATGAAAAACTCAAAGTCTATCGCCGCAACCAAGTACGGGAATATTTGATTTGGCGAGTGTATGATGCCGCCTTCGACTGGT
Source organism: Scytonema hankhaensis NUACC26 (assembly GCF_045865695.1). Taxonomy (NCBI): domain Bacteria; kingdom Bacillati; phylum Cyanobacteriota; class Cyanophyceae; order Nostocales; family Scytonemataceae; genus Scytonema; species Scytonema hankhaensis. Next base: position 34,577 of record NZ_BAACAP010000204.1, on the reverse strand, counting down.
TTTGCCTGCACGAAGGTAAATATATTCCTTTAGACGCTAACTCTGAGGGAATTTTCTGTTCCGAAATTTTTCCGGGCTTGTGGCTAGCGAAAGATGCTCTGCTATCTGGGGACTTAGCACGGGTGTTGACAGTGTTGCAGCAGGGACTAGCTACGGTGGAGCATCAAAATTTTGTTGGGCAATTGTTGAAGATAGAACCTAAATCAACTCATTAATATATCCCAGTAAAGCTATGCAGTTAACAATAACAAACAAAGAAAAAACTCTTATGGACAAGAAAAACTTGATGCCCTAAACAACTGAATAATACAGAAAGATTGTGCCTGAAGCGTCGGCGAAGTATGTTGCTAGGTTTGGCGATCGCACATCGCTTTAGTTGACCAATTAATTATTACAGAAATTCACAGGGAATTTTCAGGAGACACTTTTTTCCCAGAAATCGATAAAGCTCACTGGCAAGAAGTAAGCCGCATCACTCATACAAAAGATACCCTCAATCCTTATGATTATTCCTTTGTGGTTTATGAACCAGCGACAGGTAGGCAACGCTCTAAGTACTTAGCGTAACTTGTCTGCTAAATTTCCCCTTCCAATTGTTTTTGATAGAATAACCCTAAACTTTTTGAATTAGTCTAGGATAAGAATTGCTAATGATAATCAATCAATGTTATAGGCATAAATTTTACAAAATTTTGGCAACTTCTTGTTTCGTATTATTTGCTGTTATCACCATCTTTGTGGGAAATATAAGTTGGGCAATAGCCCAGGAACTTTCTCCGGCGAGCAGTATAACGGGAAAAATTAACCAAAAATTATCCGAAGACCGTAGCCAAGCAGTCGAAGAAAAACAATTTACATTTGAGCCGAAAAGTGGGGTATTGGCAGAGGTCAACCAAAAATTTCACCAAGACCATGACAGACTAGTTGCTGAAATCACCTCTACATTCGGAAAACCAGGAGGTTCAACGGTACTAGTCTTTACAATGAAAAAGCTAATCCTATACCACAACGGTAAGAGGGAAGAACAACAATTTATCCCTACTATTTATCACCAACTCAAGGCTATTGAGCATCACCCCCTGACTCTTTATGGGACTTTACAATCCTTTGAAGGTCAGAAAATCACAGATTCTCTTAGGGATTTTTTGGTGGAACGCTCCAACTTATTACAAGAAACATTAAGAAGTCTGAATGAAGAAAATTGGTCTCAAAATATCGTTGAAAATCAGAAAGTACTTCTTACAGATTCAATAAAATACATCAATCAAGTTTTAGCCGAAAAATATATCAATAGCGATCGGCTAAACAACTATGTCCGCTTGGTGAGTCCCAAAATTATAGGATGGGTGAATTCAGCAGCAGTAGCAGAACTAGAACTGATAAATGAGAAGATAAAAAAATTACTATCTCAGGAGAAATGGCAATCTCCCTATGTAGTGATTTGTAGCGCTCATCAAGCACGACACGGTGAGGTTGTCACTCAATATTTTGAGCATGTGTTCAACGAATTTCAGGGCGATGCAGCAGAACGAGAAGATCGGATCGTCTATGCTGAGTCGATTTTTGACGACGAACCCCAAGCACTCAGATTACTGGCAACCCACATTTTAGATCAAAAACTTGGTTCGGCTTTCTTCAGAGATTCAAGGCGAGCGCAAAGCGATGTTATGATTGACCCCGCTAGCTTCTGGCTGTAGGAGCATACAATGGACATACCCAAATGGCCATAATATAACTAGACAACGTGAGATGAATTCATGACTTTTAAAACATTCTCTGAAGACCAGTTTTGTAAATTGGCAAAGAATTATGAACTTTCACCAGGAGGCGGACAATAAAGCTAGATGCGGGCAAATCTTGGGGAAATGAGAGAGTTAATATGGAATGGCAATTAAACCATCTAAAATAATTTTAGAACCTCAAACCAAACTTGCTCCTCCGCCATGCTAGATTACAAATTGCCGCGATACCTACCTTCGGCAGAAGAACTGCCCGACTCGGACGAAACACCTGTGGATAACGAACTGCAAGAATTATTACCAGGACTGTTAAAAGCCACCCTGCTGATGCTTTGGTCAGAGCGGATGGACTGGTTTTTCGGCATTGACATGGGGATTTACAGTCACCCAGATGAACCGCCAATCGTACCAGATGGATTTCTCAGTTTGGGTGTCGAAAGATTTTATGATGAAGAATTACGTCCGAGTTATGCACTTTGGGATGAAAATGTCGTCCCAATTCTAGCTTTAGAAGTCGTATCCCAAACTTACCGTAAAGAATACAGTGCCAAAAAAGATGAGTATGCAACCCTAGGCGTACTCTACTATGTCATTTACTCATCGCGCCGCCGTCGCAAACCTCGCTTAGAAGTACATAAACTAGTCAACGGTGAGTACGTATTACAGCAGGGAAACCCAGTTTGGATGCCAGAAATAGGGTTAGGAATTGGCTGTGCTCGTGGAAGTTATGGCGGAATTACCCGTGAGTGGCTCTATTGGTACGACGAACACCAACAGCGCTATCCAACACCTCATGAACAGGTCAAAATAGCTCAACAGCAAGCACAAGCCGAAGCACAACGGGCTGAAAAACTAGCTGCCAAATTACGCGAGTTGAATATTGACCCCGATCGGATTTAGTTTTCGAGCAACAATTGAACCAATAAGTCAGTCGGCGCGAAAAAACCCAACTATGTAAAGATCGCTAAATATATAATTATATCAGCTATAACTTTACAACTAAAAATAATTGCGGAAACACTCTCGATATAGCTCACAGCTAACAATTGCTTGATTTTCGATGACATCCACTAAACCTAAACTTTTTAGTTTAAACGCTACCTCAATCTCTAACTGAGTTGGAGCCGTTAACACCTGTTGAAAGGCATCAGTTAATTTAGGATGCTGTTGAAGGTTCCACAACTGCGACTGAAGATGTTGTTGATAGATTCCACTATTCCTCGTAGCATCTTGTAGTAGCGTTTGCACGGAAAATTTTAATTGAGTCATTTGATATAGGGAAAGCCGAATTAAATACGGAAATCCACCAGTCAGCTTCATTAACTGCTCGAGTTCAGACGTCGTGAGTTGAAGTCCGTGACGAAGGGCTAAATCTTGCACCTGTTCTTGGTTAAAAGTCGGTAGGGAGATCGCCAATCCCACATTAAACGGAGAGCGATGGGTGGGTAAGGGAATGTAAACTTCAACGGTATGAGCCATTACAAGTCGTAACTTCTGCCATACTGAAATGTCTTTTGTTTCCTCATACCAAGAACGCAACAGGACAAAAAAATCACTAGCGACTTCTGGGTACTCAAATAATTGGTCGATACCATCTACTGCTAAAATAATAGGGTAAGAAAGTTCTTTGAGGAGATAGCCCTGAAAATAAATCGTGCTGTTAATCAAAGCTCCCATATCCTCGTCCCAGTAGTCATTTAATCTCGATTCCAAACCCAATTGCCCAGTAACATTTGTACAGAACCAGCGCAAGAAGCGATCGCTTGAAGCAAACACCTGTGTTCCGGCATGATATAAGCTGAGTCTGACAATGTGGTAATTCTGAGTGCTGCCATAATCGAGAATTCGTGCGATGAGGGAAGTCTTCCCCATCTTCCGAGGTGCTTTGATGCGAATGAAGGCACGAGGTTGGAGAATTTCTTGATAACAGGTTTGTTCGATAGGCGAGCGCTCAATGTACAAAGAGGAAGCAAGGGGAACCTGTCCTTCTGGAGATTCTAAAACGTAGCGCGAGCAATTCTTGCCTGCTGTCGGTATTGCTGTTGTCTGTGCCGTTTGAAAATTATCCCCCAAGGCGTTGTTTTCTAAGCGCTGTTCTAGCAGTGTCGGGAGATTCGTCTTATTAACTTTTTCACCGAGCGCAACTGAAAGCAACTGCCATAGTCTGGGCGCAACTGTAAACTTAATATAGCTTTCTGAGTACTTATTTTCTTCAGCAAGTTTAGCATAAGTTTTCTTGTTCTCAAGTAGAGATTCTCGCAGGATTACCTTTTGAATATAGCTAAGCGAAAACCCTGTTTCTGTAGCAACTAGTTGGAGTGCAAATTCAACAAGTTTTTCAATGTTTTTCATTCAAGCAGCAACTTGCTAGATAGATTCTCTTGTCGTTAATAATACCATGAACAGACAAAAGAATCAATATTTTTTACCAAATTACTTCTCAACTCCTGCTGCTAAATGTTCAAAGACAAGGCGGCAGTATTCATTGTACGCTGAGGACATCCGAAACCCTTCATTACGGGGATACGGTGCATCAATCTTGACATCAGCGACTATACGTCCCGGGCTTGTCCCCATCACAAGTACTCGATTGGATAAGTACACTGCTTCGTAAATGTTATGTGTGACAAAAACTACTGTCCAACGGTGCTGGTACCACAAATCTAGTAAATCGCTGTTAAGTTTGCTGCGAGTGATTTCATCTAATGCCCCAAATGGCTCATCCATTAATAAAATATTAGGCTGAGTAACTAATGCCCTAGCAATTGATACCCGCATTTTCATTCCACCCGATAATTCGCGAGGATAGCTTGTTTCACAACCCTCTAAATCCACCAACGCCAGTGCTTGTTGCGCCAGTATCATTGCATGTTTCTTAGGCATTCGGGCCAACTTCAGCGGTAAACTTACATTTTCTCTAACATTCGCCCAAGGCATAAGTGCTGAGTCTTGAAAGACAAATGCAAGTTTTCGTCCTGGCTGGCTAGTACTCCAGTCAATACTTCCAGAACTCACCCGTCCCAGTCCGGCAATCAGACGCAACACTGTGCTTTTCCCACACCCAGACGGGCCAACTATACTCACAAACTGAGACTTTGATATCTTGAGATTTAAATCTTGTAAGGCAACGGTACCGTTGACATAGACCTTGCTCACATGATTCAGTGTAATTATATTAGAGCTACTTGTATTCGTCATATATCTTAGGATTTTCAGCAATAGCTCAATAGCTGCATACAACAACGCGTGCTTTATATGCAACTATTAGTAATAGTTGGAAAGGAAATCAAATGAAAGACGTCACCATTTATTTCTGAACTTGTGAACCGTTACCAATAAATTTTAGAGTATATGCTTTTTGATAGGGGGTACCGTTCTTAACTAAGCCGTCCTTCACCATACTATCAAAAAACTTTTTCCAACTTTTATCGGTCATGACACCAATGCCTTTTGTTTCAGCATCACCAGATATGATAATGCCATACTCCTTGAGCTTTTTCAAGCCATAAGCAAGTAGCTCGTCAGTCATATCTGGATTATCTTTTTTAATCAATTCGTTGGCAGGAGTAGGATTTTTCAGATAGTCATACCAACCTTTAATTGAAGCATCTACAAACCGTTGAACCAAGCTAGGGTTTGTTTCTACAAGTTTTTGGGTTGTTTCGATGGTAGTGTCATAAGGAGAATAACCAGCGTCAGCTAGTAAGAAGATCGTAGGCTTAAATCCGCCTTTAGTCTCAATCGTGTACGGTTCAGAGGTTAAGTAACCCTGTTGAGCCGAATTTTGGTCAACTAAAAACGGTGCTGGATTGAAGTTATAGGGACGCTTTTGCTCATCAGTAAAGCCATAGTTTGTTTTCAGGAAATTCCAGTATGTTGTGTTAGCAGCAGCAGAAACAAAGATAGGTTTTCCCTTCAACTTCTCCAGTGAGTCATTTCCAACATTTGGGTGAGCAATCAAGACTACGGGAGATTTTTGAAAGATGGCGGCTACGGCGACTGCGGGAATTTCCTGTTCAACGGCTTTAATAGCCTCCATTGAGTTACTCATTAAAAAATCGATCGCACCTCCCACCAACAATTGAGTTCCGTTGACTTGCGGTCCTCCCATTTTGATGGTGACATCCAACCCATAGCTATTGTATATGCCAGTCGCTACTGCCTGGTAAAACCCACCATGCTCAGCTTGAGCATACCAGTTTGTACCAAAAGTCACTTTATCGAGCTTACGGTTAGGCTCCAAAACAGCTTTTGAGTTGGGACTACTCTTTGGAGAAGAGTTGTCCAAAAAAGCAGTTGTATCTTTATTAGAGCAAGTCGCAAGAATACCTGTACTCGTAAGTATAATGCTGTATTTGAGCAATCTGCGCCGATTAATAGTCATAAGTAAAGATTCTCTGGTTCATTCATCAAAGTTTAAAGCTTTAAATTTGTGCGATGTTTCTCTCATTTGTACCAAATAAATTCAATTATGGAGTAAACTTGCACTTAATGCTTGTTCTTTTACTCTTGGCGTTCTTAGCGACGCCAGTCGCCTCAAATCGGTTGGGCAAACTCAAGAGTAAACACGAACAAGTGTTAGCTTTGATTAAAAGTCCACCATCTTATCATACGGTGCATTGCAAGTCAACGAAGTACCATGCTGAAGTCTAAAAACCACACCTAATGCACCAGAACAAAATTCTGAAGATGTTTGGTTACAAACCAAGAGCTTTGTGCGATCGTTTGGAATATTTACTTTGTGAAGGGTCTTTTAGAATGCCGTCTATCCGTCGCCTCCAACTACAAAAAATTCCCCAGAAATTAATTAATGCTGAGGTTTTAGCACCAGTCGTAGTTGGTATTTTAGCCATCGTTCTATGGGAAATTTTAGTGCAGGTAACGCATTTACCTCCTTATATACTTCCCAGTCCAATATTAGTGTTCAAAACCTTAATAACTGACGGTCATGAGCTTTTTGCTTCACTATTGATTACACTGCAAATCACAGTTGTGGCGTTTATAGCGTCTATCATTTCTGGATTACTCATTGCAATTTTGTTTACCCAAAGCAAATGGATTGAGAAAAGTTTATTTCCTTATGCAGTCATTTTACAGACGACTCCAATAGTAGCGATCGCACCCCTAATCATCCTCTGGTTCAAAAATAACACCTTTGTTGCCTTAATCGTCTGTGCTTGGATAGTCGCTTTTTTCCCCATAGTCTCCAACACTACCTTAGGACTGAACAGTATTGACAGTAACTTGCTCAATCTATTTCAACTGTACAAAGCTTCCCGTTGGCAAACACTGCTGTATCTTCGCTTACCCAGTGCCATGCCCTACTTCTTAGGAGGTTTAAAAATCAGCGGTGGTTTAGCACTCATTGGAGCAGTTGTTGCCGAATTTGTCGCTGGTACTGGTGGAGCCAAGTCTGGGATAGCTTACCGCATTCTCATATCCAGCTACAACTTACAGATTCCCCGGATGTTTGCCGCATTATTTTTGACGACTGGGTTGGGTGTACTCATTTTTGTCAGCTTGAGTGCCATATCTGACGTTATATTAAGTAAGTGGCATGAAAGCGCCGTTAAAGATGAGAACTGAAATTTTTTCAGACACACATAATTCTGTTTTTGTCAATTGTGCTATGCATGTGATTTCATGGGTGTCACTTTGCCTACTTCTCTTATTGCTGAACCAAATTTTCAACAGAGTCTTCTAGCTCAGCCTGTATATCAAAGTCGTGGATAGACTCCATACTCTCGGAAGAAGCTCGAATATAGCTTTGCTGAAAATCATCTTTAATGACCTGACTAACTCTAAAGGCAACTTCCCTGACAACATCCTCAATAAATTGAGGTTTTTTGTGAGCTTGATATACCATCAGCAACTCATATTCTCTAAGGAGGGTGTTTTGTACTCTGACAATGCTCAGATCTAGAGCTTCAAGTAAAGACTTAATTGGAAGTGTCTTACCAACAGGTAAATTAAGAATATTAATAGTAGTTCGACACCGTTGAGAATGAGTGATTAACGGTGAGAATACGCTGTCAACAGAGAGTTTGTCTGCTGCTTGTAGCGTATGCTTATAGGTGCTTTGGTGCGGATAAAGCATCCTGGTTGACTAATTTGAGTGTAGGTGAGTTTTTCAATCGGGGGGCGGTTGGTGTAGGCTAGATTCTCTAGCGGCGGGCGAGCGCTAGGAATTGTGAGTTGGCTCTGTGTGGCTGAGGCTTTTAAATTATTTTCTGCTTTTACATTATTACAAGAAGTTTGGTACTCCTGCAGCGCTCTCTCTGACCAATCATCTTCTTCAGTAACTAGCTCTACTCGATGGCTCTTGCGTTGTAATTGCTCGCTATCTTCTGAGTCTCTTGGCTCTACTAAATCAGTAGCAACTGGTAAGCGATCGGTGGTAGGTGTGAGTGGTGCATCTATGACTTCTACTAACTCTAAGGTTACTGATAACTGCACCCAACCGAGAAGCGCTATAGGTTCGTTATTTTATGAGTTTCCAATCGGAGGCAAACGTGGGAAAGTAGCGATCGCATCTGTTGCTGACTTTCCCACTCGCATTTTTCCTGCCCTTAATCCTGTTTCTTCTATTTCCAATTTTGGTGCTGAAAGTCCTATCTACTCATTTGCTTTTGGCACGGGTGCAGTAATTTACTATAACTTCACCGATAAAATTGCCACTGGTGTTAGTTATTTAACCACGAGTGGTAGCAATCCACTTGAAGGACTCTTTGGTGGTCAATATACTGCCTTAGCTCAGGTCACTTATACTCCATCTGATAAGTTAGCGATCGCTTTTACTTATGGTCACTACTACGCTGACGACCCGGATGTTAATGTAACTGGAAGTAAAGGTAGCAGATTTGCTCGGTATTTAAACACCCAACGTTTGTTTGAGCCATTCTGTTGCCTTACTTGCTGCTTTTTCCACAACCTCTGGTCGATCGTAAAATGCAATGTGATTTTCTGTAGTCATCCAGTGTAGATTTTTCTGCTTGGTTGGGATGCTATTAAAGAAGCGACGCGCACCATCTGGAACTAAAGCTGTATCTGAGTGAATGACTAAAGTAGGAGCTTTAATATCTCGACCTGCGTTAATGGCATTAAATTGTAAGAAAGGCTCAAAGAACATCACTGCTGAACGATTGACCCAACCAGACTGAGAACCACGCGATGTGCCGTAATAATCATAAGCTTCCTGACCGGGCATTGCCACGTTTTGGTTTTTTGGGTCAACATTTGTCATGTAATCAACTTGACCAGTTTTTTCATACTTAATACGTGCTTCTCTTCCCATTTTGACACGTGCTTCATAGTTGTCGCCGAGCCATTGACGCATCACTTGGGGATCGTGATAAAAACCTGCCACAGTCACAAGGGCATTAATCGATTTATCCATTGCAGCTGCTTTGGCGGAGTATCCACCACCCGAACAAACACCCAGTAAACCCACGGAGTTTTGCTTAACTTCAGGTAATGTTCGCAAAAATGTGACTGCGTTGAGAATGTCCTGAACTTTCATTTCTGGGTTTTCAAACTGGCGCGGTACACCTGAACTTTCACCAAAGGTACGATGGTCGAAAGTTAAGGCAATAAATCCTTCCGAGGCTAATCGAAGAGCATAGACTGCAGGCACTTGTTCTTTTACGCTTGACTGAGGACCAACCACAACAACGGCAGGCTTTGCTCCTTGAGTAATAGTTGTAGGAAGATAGAGATTACCTACCACTTTTGTACCCTGGCTGAGAAACTGGACTTTCCGGACAGTAATATTATTTGTTGTAGCAGTTTCGGTAACAGTGGGCATGAGAGATTCTCCAATTTTTTGCCGTGAGGCATTGCTAATTTGGGGCAGAGTCAACAAACTAACAGAAGCCAGTGTGAGTGTTGTTAAGGCAAATTTTTTAACTGAAAGCATGGCTGTTTTTCCTAAGATTTTCTGGTTTTTGATTTTTGGATTTATGGCTCAAGTCGGCTTTGTTGTTTGCCGATAGCTAAATAATTGCAGGAGGGAGCCGAGAAAAAATTGGAAAATCTTGCTCAGTTTTTAAAGCCCTTTAGCAAAAGCTCGTGGAGTCATGCCGAAAGCACGTTTAAAGACATTTGTAAAGTGTGCTTGGTCGAAAAATCCGACGGCAACCGCAACTTCTGACAGGGGTATTTGACCCGTTTTGATGAGTGCTTGTGCTCGTTCGAGTCGCAGGCGCAGGACAAACTGATGGGGTGCCATGCCTGTGGTTTTCTTGAACAAGCGGGAAAAATGAAATTCAGAAACTTGGGCTGCATCTGCTAGTGTATTTAGGGTTAGCTCTGCACCTAGTTGGGTTCGGGCTATTGCGATCGCATCACATAGTTGTGTTGCAGACAATTTACCTTTCGGGCTTAAGGGTTTTTTGGCTTTGCGGCTATGACTGTTTAATAAATGTAGCGTAAAAGCCAGTGATAGTGTTTCTGCGTAGAGAGGTTCTCCTGGTGTGGCAAGTTCGGAAGCTAGCGCTCTAGCATAGTTGTAAGCCAGTTCATCTCCGATACACCGTCGTTCTGCAAAGGTATCAATAGCATCCGGCGTCCGATCTTCAAGGATAGTTTCAATAAACGCAGGCTTGATAGCAATTGCAGCTACCGTCATTTCATCCTGCCAAAAGGGAGCATTCGTTTCACCATTAGATTGCAAGCAAAATCCTCCAGGAGGGAGGATAGCTTCATGGGTTTGTCCACCTGTTCGCCAGCCAAAACGCACCGAGTTTCCCAAATTAATAATCAATCGATGACCTTCGATATAATGTTCTGGTAGTTCCATAGGATTCAATCGCTGGACTTCGAGAGTCAAATGAGTGCGCCATCCTGCTTGAACGCTTGACAGAACCACAGATTGGTCTGGTGCAGATGGAAAACGTTGACCAGTTTTTGGATCGATTAAATTAATATTGCTATGCAACTGCATAGTGCAGGTTTTATTTTAGGTGATTTTTATATTTTTATATCGTACATATAAGTAGATCGATTTTGTATTAGGTAGTATTAATATGTAAGCAACAATAGGTTTGCAAATACCGAATACAATACTTCTATAGTACCTATGTACTTGTTTAGAAGAGTTATCTGCAAAGGCTTTACTTAAGTATTTTGCTGTATAGTCTGGACTTTTCATTTATGGTTGACAAATCTGAAGTAATATCTATTAAGCTTACGCATAGGTCATCTAATGCTGCAACTTACCATGAATGAAAGCTAGCATCCCGATTTTTAATATGTTTATAGAGTCGAGTTGACTGTGCTTTAGTTAGTATAATTTTTTTTATATATAATATTGGTGTAAACTACACAATAAAGTTAATAGAGGCGTAACTTATATGAAAATGGAACCTGCATACACCTCTGTGGGAAAAATTTTTGAATACAGGCCGATGTTTTTTATTCCTAAGTATCAAAGAGCTTATGCATGGGAAGCTGAATCTGTTGATGATTTTATTAAAGATTTAAAAAACTGCTTTGAAAGAAGAAAGTCACATATACCTATTAATCATTTTTTTGGAGGAGTTCTCTGTGTTAGGTATCCTGTTGCAGGAGCCGTTAACCAACACGAATATGAAATTATTGATGGACAACAAAGGATGTCAACTTTCACATTATTAATGTCTTGTTTAATTAAGATATATAAGGAGTTGTTGGAAGAAGCTAAGAATTTAAGAGATTCAAATAATGAATTTATTCTGGAGGGACGGATTAAAGAGCTTTCTGAAAGATTTATAGAGTTTCGACAAGAAGTTCAACGAAAGGTAAACTCTGTCGAAGTTATGACACTATCAAGAGTAGATCATTCCTTTTATAGGGAACTTATTCGTGGAATAAATCCATCTCCTTCACGAGATTCTCATCAAAAGATTAATTACGCATATCTAACTTTGCTAAAAGCAGTAAGAAATATAATTAGTCCATCAAAGTTAGAAGAAAAAATGGACGATATTGAAATCATTCAAAATAAAGTTACTCTAAACTCTTTCAATAAAAACGGTTTCAATCTATCGATCGCATTCACGTATTCTGAAAAACATCATGTTGCTCTTTAAAAGTTCTCTGTGTAATGTTCAAGCTTACATCACTCGCTAAAAAGTCGATGCCATCAATAAGTTTTGGTATTTGAGAGTCATCAATACGCAAACCTGAAAAACATTTTTCTCTATAATCTGTCCTGTCTTGAAAACGCTGCACTGCTGCTTTCAAAGGACGCATGACCTCATATGCTTTTTCTGCTTTCTCAATAGCTGCTTTTGGAAGTGGAGATTGCAGCCGGAGAACAGCTAAATCTATTAGGTCTCTCGATTGAACGCTATCATCCATAAAGCGATCGCTATTTGCAAGTAATTTGGCAGTAAAGCAATCATTTAAGCTTAAACAAGCAACTGGTGACCAATCTGGATATCTAGGTAAATCCAGTTCAAAACGAGCTTCTGCAATAATCTCAGTTTTGATAGGCATACCTTCTACATTAATTACCATTCGGATACCGTATTGATCTGTTGTACTACGTCCGAGTTGAATTCGATTGAGGTCGCGAAATAAAGCACTGTAACCAGCTTCAAATATTATTGTACGAAGGTATCTATAGCCAGAAGAAGAAATCGAACAGATAAAATCAATATCTTTACTCCAACGATACTCTTCATTATCCAAAGTAATAACGGTTCCGCCACCAAAGTAAGCAAAACTTTTCTGAAGTACTTCAGCATTCAAGCTCTCAAGAATCGTTAAAATTTTGTTATGGTAATCGTACTTAAATTTCATAGCTCAACTAGTAGCCAAGAGTGATAACGTTCTGCAAGTTCCCTAAGAAAATTCAGTTCTTCACCCTCAAGGTTATTAAATATCTCTCGATATCTCCATCCGCGTTCGTAGCGGCTCAGCATTTCCTCTGGAGTGAACTGATAAACATTCTCTGTTTGCCAGCAAATTGCTTCCAAAAAAGGTAATTTTTTAGAAATAAATTTATCAGCGTCCATCAGCGTTCATCGGCGGTTAATTTTCTTTTCCTGTTCCTCACGAAAGTGGGAATTGCTATAATCAGTTTACATAATTTGGCAAAATTACTAACCCTCTCAAACTAGAAGATGGTTGAATGAGTTCAGTGGGAGGTAAAAAGCGTCCCCCTTCAATCGTTTGTAGACCAAAAGCATCTTTTACTTTGCCAATGGTTGTAAATTGACTGTACGGTATAGGAGTTAATCATCCTCCTTAGCGAACAGTTCTAACAATCCCACTGTACCAACGAAAAAAGTGTAAGTGCCATATTGTATTGGCAATTTTTTTCTGGAAGGTGCGTAAAAAGCTGCAATAACCCCTTCAACAAAATGGATCGTAACGGCAAAACGCTCAATCCAAAAAACAGGATTTAGCATATTTGGTAGCCGAGCGTTTGTGAGTCTTGCATAAAGATTCCACAATTCCAATCCCATTGCACTTCGGCAACGCGAAATTGGCTACAGTACCAACAATCAAAATGCAGAGATTCCCGTTATTTATACTATTGGCAGCTGGTGTGATATTGAGACGAGAGTTGAGTATGGTTCGTGTTGTCCATTAACTTGCCCGGTTCTTAAACACGGTGTTGTACCTGAAAACTTGAACTTAGCTTTGAAGACGACAAAAGATGTTGTCAAGTGGGACAGTGCCTCTGGTATTCAGATGAAAGTAACCACACAGCTACGCCATGAACTTGAGAATTTTGGTAATATCAACTCTGACGTTTTGCAACGCAATATAGCCAAACTTGACAGTGCTTTCAGTAACTTTTGGAAGAATGGACGTGGCTTCCCGAGTTATCTTCGGGTTTTGGACTGCTTTGAGTACAAACCAGGGCAAGTTAAATTAGTTTCAATTAGGTCTACCTACGCTGTTATTTATCTGCCAGGTATTGGCAACATCAAAATGCATAACAGCAGGGACTTAACTCTTATTAAACAAGTGAGAACTTGCACTGTCAAACGCTCTGGTGGTTATTGGTTTATCTCAATGTTGGTAGATATACCAGGTGAATTACCGAAGTTTATTTGTACTAATTGTCAGTACACCGAGCACGCAGACACCAAAGCGTCTCGGACGATCGCTCTTCGAGTGGGACTGGTCTTTCCCAAAAACGTTATTGTTGACCCTACCTACGGACTGTGGGGAAGTCATGCCTGTGAAGATATCGCTGCCGTTGGGCGGGGAGTCCAGGAACCATGCCTACGGGGTTATAGGTACTCAGTTGAGCCTTTTTGACTTAGCTGGGTATACTAAGCCTGACAATCGGAAATCTAAGAGATATGGCTGAAACTCTTAGAGAATCTCTGTCACTTTAGTGCAGAGAGCGTCAAAATATTATAGCAGTCAGAATTTTCACGGTATTCAAGATGGCTACCTGAATTGTATAGCAGCTATAACTTACGATCTTGTCACGGCATTTGCTTCACCACCTAATGAAATTTGGATTCGCAAGCAGTTAATAGCTGCAATTCAGTGTCAGCCAAAAAGAATTCTCGATCTCGGATGCGGTACGGGTTCTAGTACGTTGATGTTAAAGCAAAATTTTCCGCAAGCAGAAGTCATCCGATTGGATTTGTCACCATATATGCTAGTTGTAGCAGATTACAAAGCACGGCAAGCGGGATTAAACATACAATGGCTGCATGGACTAGCGGAAACTACCGATCTAGAAGAAGCTTCTTTTGATTTAGTGACAGCATCCTTTTTATTGCACGAAGCACCAACGCAAATTTCACAGTTAATTTTGCAAGAATGTTTCCGCTTAATTAAACCGGGCGGACAATTGATTATTCTGGATGGAAATCAAAAAAAGCTACGTCATGCAGATTGGTTAATCAAACTTTTCCAAGAACCTTATTCAAAAGTTTATGCAGCAGAGAGTGTGGATGATTGGATGAAGACAGCTAGATTTGAAAATGTACAAACAAAATATGTAGGTTGGATTAACCAGGTGACATATGGTATTAAGATTTCACCAAAATTGGAGATGCCAAGCTTCTAGGCAGCTTAGTTGTTCAAAAATCAAATAGGAGTCCTATAGTTCTTCTTGCTTTCCGGCGAGCATTCCAATTATTTGACTAATATAAAAAAACATAACACAGATCTGTACTGACCCATGCTTATCTCTACCGAAACATACATTCCCTTTCCACGTCCGCTGGTTTATGCCACATATCGCGACAAGCTTGTCGAACTTGTACCCTACTTGCCAAATGTGCGACACGTTGAAGTCAAATCGCGTACTGAGAAGGGCGATCGCATTTACTTTGTGAACGAGTGGCATGGCGGTGGTGAGATTCCAGCTGTAGCGCGTGCCGTACTTAGTGAAACAATGCTCTCGTGGACTGATATCGCTACCTGGAACGAGTCGGAGTTCACTGCTGAATGGCGTATCAAGACACACGCTTTCACAGAGGCAGTCCGATGTGCTGGCGTTCACCGCTTTAAAGAAGCCGATCGCGGCACTCTAATTGAAACCCGTGGCGAGATTGTTATCGACACCAAGCAGATTAAGGGAGTACCCCAGATGCTTACAGGCATAGTAGGGCATACAGTTGAAGATTTCCTCAGCAAGAATATCAGACCGAACATACTACAGATAAGCAAAGGTGTTCATCACTACCTAGAGCAAAGTCAAAAAGTTGATAATTAGTCTGACATCTTATCATCATTCAAAAGTCTATGCAGCAGAGAGTGTGGATGATTGGATGAAGGCAGCTAGATTTGAAAATGTACAAACAAAATATGTGGGTTGGATTAACCAGGTGACATATGGTGTTAAGAGATGTTCAGTGATTTTACCATAAGGAATTTTGTCAACAACGCAAAAAAAGAAAGAAAAATGCTCAACAAGTGGAAGCGATCGCGGCATAGATTTTCCCATGCCCAATGCCTTAAAACATAATTGTTCTACCTTGTTCTTGAGCATCTTTCTTTGTGTAAGAAACACCATCAACTTTAATTCCTTGTGAATTCAAAAGCGTGATAATGCCACCTTCATTGCCTAACTGAATATCTGTGCCTGAAAGCTTGACTATTATTGTGTTTCCAGGCTCAAGAACACCATCAAGTAGCAACTTTCGTTTTAAGCGATCCGCAATTGACCAGCCGTTCAAGTTGACTCTGCTAGAAGTTGTATTGAGTAAAGTCACAGTTTCTCTGCCAGAGTCAGCACCTAGGGGGTTTACCAATGCACCAACAATCCGAACCTCTGCTCTGGTGACTGGCTCTGTTGGTAGTGTAGGTTCAGTTCCAACTCTAACGTCTATTGGATTACCAGTGCGATCGTCTGTATGGAAGGACTGAGACTGAAATGCAAAAAATGCTGCTAACCACTGGTTCCTATCTTGAAAATGAATGAACAGCCCACCATCTTGAAAAACACCGTTATCTTGGCTGAACTGTCCACCGCTACCCTGATTCATATGAATGTTATGAACGCCTCGACCTGGTTTGAAACCAAAAATTTTGTCTGCTTTGTCTTCAGGTCCCCAAGGTTCTCCAAAAACGTACAAATCGGCATTTTGATTGTTTAGCGATCGCTTAATAAATAAGTCGATAATGTCGTGTAAATCATCTTCTTGTCCCGGAGCATCAGCTGGTAGAGCTTTCAGTTGATTGGCAGAGAAAAAGTTACCGCGAATGTAATCTAATGCAATACCTCCTGCTTTCCGCTCTGATTCCTTGATTTCGGTAAAGCCGAGTTCTAAGTTAAGCAGTTGGTTAGTAATTGGATGCTCAAAATTATCATTTACGAGATAGAGCAAATCGACGGGAGCCTGAACCGATTTCACATTAATGGCAAGACGGTATTCATCTCTACTGTCTTTGGCAAGAACTTGATAGTGCGGGCTTTTGTCATCTTCCCTTTCCAGTTTGCTGTCTACAGCCTTACATTTAAGAACTCCGTAGCGTTTTAGCGACATATACTCTCCATTGGTCAATTTCAATGAATACTCTCAAAAATTGGTACTTTGAGTCGTCAGGCGTTCTCAATTCAAAATTGTACTAAATCGGTAGATACACGGTTTCCGCTTCTCAGTAGACTCATGTTACTCTAAATACGAGTATGTTGAATCTAGTGCATTTATCTCTTAAACAGTCTGTTTCTGAGGGAACCCTTTTCTGTATTAATGTAACAGTAAATTTCAAAAAATGATAATTATTGTAAAAAATAACGTGCCACTAATCTAGGACGGGCGGAGACGCTCCGCAGTCGCCTCAACGGGGGGCTTTGGGGCCCCCTCTGGGGAACTCGGGGCCCCCACGGAGTGGGGATAAGGGGCAAGGGGGGAGACCCCCGCACGGTGAGCCAGCGCTGCAGGAGGGTTTCCCTCCGAAGGCGACTGGCGAACCCCGAAGGGGCGCTGCTCTCCGTCCCACAAAATAGCTAATTTATTGCTTGGATAACCCTAGACACATTTGTATAGTTATTTACTCCCTTCCCGCCAGAAAACTACCATTACAGGTAGGTAGGGCTATGCCCACCAACGGCGAATGGTGGGCACTGCCCACCCTACAAAGTTCGTTAATTTTAGAGCGGAAAGGGAGTAGTCCATCTCCTTGGGAGTCATTTTGGGTGCTCTGCCATGACGTTACCCTTACCCAAAAATGATTCATGGCTACTACTTCTTTGAATGTAACGGTTGATTGGAATGCTGTTGAAGGACAGACAAAAGATGCGCATTTTGGCATCAATGTCTATAGGGCTGTTGCAGATGCTGGTAACTCAAAATATCGCAACAACATGAACCACATGAGTCCGGGAATAATCCGCTTTCATAATATGGATTATATGAAGGACTCTAGCAAAGATCATGGCTTAATTGATACTAAAAATCAAACATGGGACGTTGAAAAAGTCGTTAATACTATTCAAGCTTCCATTGATATGTTTGGTACAGACCAGCAGCCCCAACGTATGTTCAATATTCCTTCATGGCCAAGTTGGATGGATACCAACAATGATGGTTATTTAGATAGCGATCGCTTTGACGACTATGCAAAATTATGTGCGGATTTAGTCAAGATTGTTAACAAAGATAATAACTTAGGAGTTCAATATTGGGAAATTACTAACGAAAAAGACATTGAGTACTTTAGTATTTTCCATACCAAAAGCGGTTGGGGTAAGCTAATCGATCCGAATCAACCAGATCGCTTGGATGAACTAATAACTATTTATAACAAAGTTGCCGAAGCAATGAAGGCAGTCGATCCAAGCATCAAGGTAGGTGGACCTAGTATTGCTCGTCCCGACTTAGTACCTTTTTATGAGCCATTTGTCAAAGGAACATTAGAGAATCTAGATTTCTTTACCTATCACTATTACCCTACGGGTAGCGCTTCGACTCCAGACGCTGAAGTCTTTAACGCTACTAATTCTATTGGAAAATACACAAAAACTATTGTTGATACGCTCAAGAAAATCAGCCCCAATCGAGATATTCCTGCCATGCTAGGCGAATATAACATCAGCTGGACTTGGGAAACTCACGATCCACGGATGACCAATAATAAAGGGGCAGTTTTTGATGCACTATCAATGATAGAAGCGATCGAGAATGGTGCAGCAGCAGCGCTTTCTTGGAATGAAAAAGACGGTAGTTACGGTAAAACAAGTTATAACGATACTTTACGTCCTGGTGGGGAACTCCTACACTTGTTTAATGAATATTTAGTTGGTAATCGTATCTCTACAACTAGCAATAACAGTAATATCACAACTTTTGCAATAGATCGTCCTAGTTCTCATAAAGCCTATGTTTTAATTAATTCATCCAATAGCCCTCAAGAAGTTGCTGTCACATTCAATAATTGGAACTCAACATCATCTAATGTCAGCAAACATATTATTTCTGACTCTGGTTATAGTCAAGAATTGACTGCTTGGGATACGGTCAATAACAGTACTATCTTGCTACCTGCAAACTCTGTTCTTCTCTTTGAAGATGGTAGTCCAGAGGTAAGTTTGCCTTCGACTCCCGAACCGATTCCCACGATTCCTGACGACACTCAAGGAAACACAAATGGTTCTGATGTCGGTTTGCCTTCGACTCCCGAACCGATTCCTACGATTCCTGACGACACTCAAGGAAACACAGGTGGTTCTGATGTCGGTTTGCCTTCGACTCCCGAACCGATTCCCACGATTCCCGACAATACTCAAGGAAACACAGGCGGTTCTGATGTCGGTTTGCCTTCGACTCCCGAACCGATTCCCACGATTCCCGACAATACTCAAGGAAACACAAATGGTTCTGATGTCGGTTTGCCTTCGACTCCCGAACCGATTCCCACAATTCCCGACAATACTCAAGGAAACACAGGCGCTTCTGATGTCGGTTTGCCTTCGACTCCCGAACCGATTCCCACAATTCCCGACAATACTCAAGGAAACACAGGCGGTTCTGATGTCGGTTTGCCTTCGACTCCCGAACCGATTCCTACGATTCCAAGCGACACTCAAGGAAACACAGGCGCTTCTGATGTCGGTTTGCCTTCGACTCCCGAACCGATTCCCACGATTCCTGACGATACTCAAGGGAATAGTGGCTTGAGTCAGGACATTTCTTCGCAAATAAATTCTGGCAGTCCTATATCTACCCCTGAAAATATTAGTGCAATTAGCACAGCCTCTAGTCCTACTTTAACAACTCTCCAACAGTCTTCTACTCCAGCTAATTTAAGCTCGTACAACCAGCCAGATCGCTTGGATAATATCGAGTTTTCATCAAAAACTAAAGATTCAAGCACAAACATTGCTTCTTTATTACTTAGTAGTGGTAAGAACGTGAGTCAGAGTCTTAAGTCAGCGATCGATACTCCGCGTAATAATATTTTCGGAAACCAAGTCACAAATAAGACTACTATCGGCGAGCCAGAGATTGCAGCTGTATTAAATCCTTCAAAAGACTCTCAAGCTCCACTACTTGACTTGCGTCAGACCGACCTTAATAAAGATGGTCAGGTTGATAATAAAGTTTTTGTCAATTTTTATGACGTTAAGAGTCATGCAGTCTATAACAATACTGTAGGATTCTACAAAATTGCCAATATAGATGGAGCAGTTTTTGACTCTTTAACAGGCAAATTAATTCCTCCAGGTGAAAAAGGTTACGTTCAACTAGCGCTAGAACAACGGGTCATGGAGGTAGAGCTAAATCGAAATACAGGTCAACTCATAACTCAACTTGAGGGTGGAGCATTATATGCTCCTTACCTAATTGCAAGTGGTACTGTTCAAGAGTACCTCGGTAACATATCTGGCAATCCAACTAGCAACCAAACACCTCAAGCATTCTTTGGTTATGGAGTAGGGAATCCTGACAACATCAATCACGTTAAGTTACTTGGGAAAAATCAATTGGGATTTGAGGATACACTTGGTGGGGGAGACAAAGACTTTAACGATCTCATGTTCAAAGTAAAAGTGCAAAGCAGTTAATTCTGCTAATGAAGACCCATACGGCAATTCCTACGGGCAATGTTGATAATTCTTGACTCTAAACAACCGCATCCCGTTAGCGGTTACGAGTAAGGACGTTCCCATATCTGCCAAAACAGCAACTGCTAACCCCACAAAACCAAAAGTACCTAACAGCAAAAACAGTCCCTTAGTCACGAGCGAAAAGACAAGATTCTGCTGAATCACTAACACGGTGTGACGGCTCAAATCTACTGCATAAGCAAGTTTTCTCAGGTCACTGCCTACCAGCACGACATCTGCTGTTTCCAGAGCAATATCGATTCCACCTACGGCAAAGCTAACATCCGCAGCAGCTAAGGCAGGTGCATCGTTGATGCCATCGCCAACCATGCCGACCACTCCAGAACGGCGGAGCTGATAAATCTCTTGAAGCTTATCTTCCGGTAGTAACTCCGCTTGATACTCGGAAACGCCAATCTCTTTGGCAATCTGCTGAGCAACCGCAGTGCGATCGCCCGTCAACATGACAAAGTGTTTCAGTCCAACTTGTTTGAGGAGCCGCACAGCTTCAGAAGCTTCTAACCGTACCCCGTCTGCTAAAGCGATCGCTCCTTGCACTCCTGAGCGCGTTCCTACAAGAACAGGGGTTTGTCCTTGAGCCTCAATAGCAGCCAACAACTCTTCTACTTTCTCTGACAGTGAAATCTCAAGTTCTGTAAACAGACGGCGATTGCCGACAAAGTATACTTGTTCCTTTAATTGCCCCCAAATCCCTCTTCCTGGTAGAGCATTAAAGTTGTGAGGCGACTGTAACTCTAATCCTTGAGCCAATGCCTCAGTCACAATCGCTTGTGCTAAAGGGTGTTCGGACTGCTGCTCTAAGCTAGCAGCAATCATCAGTAAGTGTTTTGCCACTCTGTTGTCCAAGTCATAAACCTCTTGAACGACTGGCTTTCCTTGGGTGAGGGTTCCTGTTTTATCAAAGGCGAGGGTATTCATGCGCCCCGCTGTCTCTAAAGCATTTCCTCCTTTGAACAGAATTTTAGAACGGGTTGCAGCACCAATAGCGCTGACAATGGAAACCGGGGTAGAAATAACCAAAGCACAAGGGCAAGCGATCGTCAGCATCACCAGCGCTCGATAAATCCAAACGTTGAACTCTTGAGCGAAAACTAATGGGGGAATGAGAGCAATGCCAACAGCTACTAGAAGTACAACAGGTGTGTAGATAGCAGCAAAGCGATCTACCCATTGCTGCGTGGGTGCGCGGCTTCCTTGTGCTGTCTCAACTAGGTGAATAATGCGTGCAACGGTAGTGTCGCTTGACCGATGAGTGACTTGGACTTCTAGAAAACCTGTTTGATTTAGGGTTCCGGCAAAGACACGCTCTCCAGGGGCTTTGTCTTCTGGAATAGATTCTCCGGTGATGGGGGATTGGTCAATTGCTGAATTACCAGAAATAACAATTCCATCTAATGCCACGCGCTGCCCTGGTCGAATGGTCAACACCTCACCAATCTCAATTTCCTCCACTCGAACAGATAGCTCTTGGTTGCCTCGTTTGACAGTGGCAGTGGGTGGGGTCAAATTCATTAATTTACGAATGGCATTGCGGGTACGACCAAAAGTGAAACTCTGTAGCGTTGTGCCTAGTGCAAACAGAAAAACGACTAGCGCCCCTTCAAACCAGTCCCCTAAGATTACTGCCCCAATTGCTGAAATGGTCATTAGCAAGTTCATATCAGCTTGACGTGATAATAACGCAAACCAACCCGCCCGTGCTATTGGATAGCCAGCTACTACCATCCCTATGCCATAAAAAGCCCGTGCTAGCCAGATGGGTAGCGCTAACTGCTGCGCGATCGCCCCCAACAACAACCCTACCCCGGAGAAGATAATGCTTTGTCCTTGACGACTAGATATCCAAAACCGCCACTCGATCAAATCTTGTTTCTGCGTTTTTTCCTTTGCACGTGAAGCACTGGTTGTTACAGGTGTGCTTTCTTCAATGGCTTCAACGGTATATCCCAACTCTTGTATACGCGCTTTTATCAACTTTTCCTCAACTTGTCCTGGGTCATAGGAGACAATGAGCTTGCTACTAGCGAAGTTGACAGACGCATCAGCAATCCCAGGCATTTGCATGAGATTCGCTTGAATAGTCTTGGCGCAACTTGGACAATCCATCCCGCTTAAGAGCGCTTGTAGGGTTTTGAATTGAGGTGGTTCAGCCACATCAACGGTGTAACCCAAAGCAGTAACACGCTCGGCAATTGCCGTTTCGTTTAAGAGTTTCGGGTCATAGTACACACTCAAACGTCCTGTTGCAAACTTCACTTCGGCTTCAGTAACACCTGGTAACTGCTTTAAGCTAGCTTCAATGGTTTTGGCACAACCACCGCAGTCCATACCACCAACTAGTGCCTGTAGGGTTTTGACAGAGGGAGCCTCATTCATTGGGAAAACCTGCTAATACTAGATTGCTCTCAATCCAGGCAACATCCTGGACTATCATGCAGTTAGAGATATCCGGGTAAAATTACACGGTTCTCTATCCCGAACAACATATCAGTGAGAACTGATATTTATTAATAATAGCGCCCTCTGGACACTAATGCTTTCTAAAACTCAAATTGCTAAAGATAAAATAACCGATCTGAAGGTCAAACTATTTCGGGGGTTTTCTGACCACTCGCGTATGTCTATCCTCAATGCCTTGCGTTCAAGACCGTTAACTGTCAATGAGATTGTAGAAGCGACAGGACTCAACCAGTCTAATGTTTCTAACCATCTTGGGTGTTTGCGTTGTTGTGATTTGGTTGTCCGTCAACAGCAGGGGCGTTTTGTGTACTATCAACTCAGTGATGAACGAATAGCCCAACTTCTCGATCTAGCAGATGAATTATTGGCTAATGTGGCTAAGGGTGTAAACTCTTGCGATCGCTATGATTAAAGACGGTTGGTAGGTGAGTAGCAAACATCAAACTACTTAAAAAGTATGCGACAACTTTGGTGTCTTGTAGTAACTACCCAAAAAAGTAAACGGATAAATGCTCAGTGTTAACGCCTTTTATCCTTTTCGGCAGTAGCAGTAGATGAACTTCTGCTCCGTTCCAAATGGCGTTTGGTGAGACTCCCTTGTGCTGTCCACCAATTCAAAATCATCCCCAAACTCGTCATGTAGGTTGTCTGGATTATATCTCACAACTTCCAAACCACTGCAACGTTTGGGACCATCTTGAGTAAAAGTAGCGACAATAACATGACCGCCTGGTTTGACCGAGTATTGGACGGTCTCCACATAACGCTGGCGGTCTTTGAGATGAGTCAGAAAGTGGAACACAGCACGGTCATGCCAAATATCGTAGAAATGATGAGGCAACTGTGCTCGTGTGATGTCAGCTTTCAACCAAGTGACAGAACCCGCACGTGAGCCTAGCCGTTTTTGTGCCACCTGGAGCGCCGCCGCCGAGATGTCCAAAACCGTAATGTGCAGAAAACCATCGGTCATCAAGTCATCTACTAAAGTTGAGGCTCCGCCACCCACATCAATGATATGTCGTGCTTTATCTACTCCAGTGAGCTTGATGAACTCAACTGACAACTCTGAGTGTTCTTGATACCAACTGACCTGAGTGACGTCCTTTGTCTCGTAAACTTCTTCCCAATGTATTTTGGTTTCCATATTTAAATTACTTATTTTGGTTTGTAACTCTGTAACGTTTGGAAAAAGTATTAAATTTTCATTATTACATAATGCTGATATTTACGATACAGTTGCTTTCAAATTTAATTCATGTGGATATAGCGCAAAGTTGTTTAAGTACTTAACTCCCAGTTTATCGCACGTCCACCGCATCCACATAACTAAGATTCTCCAGTATACTTCTCCACGAAACTTAAACATTTTAACCAATTACTAACTGAGGTATTGCTTTACTACTTATTACGATATTACGATAATGCAATAGCCAATAGCAGGCGATCGCAACTGGTATGTTGGTAAGTGAGTAGCAAACAGCAAACTACCGAAAAAGTATGCACTTTGATGTATTGTAAAAATCCCGGTTGGAAACCACTATCAATAGTTCTCAATCCGGTCAAAATTATCGGGTTAGAAATTATGTTATATCAAGTGTCTGCTGAATACTAAATTGAAGGAACTTCAAAAAACCCTCAATCTCCTGATTTATCTTATCATTTCCATTTTTTCCCAACTTAGTTGTTACCAATTTTACTCTAGTTTTACTAATTAAGTAGGTAAAGTATGTTTCAATTTTAAAAGACTTGATAAACAGCAAAAATACTTTCAAGATAGTTATTGATAGTAATAAATGTCTCCTATCTTATGAGTGTTTCATCAATAATTATTCTAGCGGTAATTTTTTTGGGAGCTAGCATTATTAGCGTGATTGCTGGAAGCACTTCCCTGATTACCGTTCCAGTCATGCTTGAGTTTGGAGTAGAGCCGCGCATCGCCATTGCTACTAATATGCTGGCATTAACATTAATGAGCGTTGGTGGTACACTACCTTTTTTTGGGAAAAAGGTGATTAATACTAGAAGGTTACCATTACTAGTATTCTTAACACTTATGGGTTCAATTTTGGGTGCATTACTTGTTCTCGTTGTCCCATCGAAATCAATGCCACTTATTATTTCTATCTCTATGATTGCCGTCGCTATATTTTCAATTATCAACCGCAATGCAGGACTAGTTCCAGTAGAAGGAATACCTTCACCAATAGCTGAAATTGCTGGCTATCTAGCCACTTTTCTACTTGGTATTTATGGTGGTTTTTTCAGTGGTGGTTATGTAACTTTACTGATAGCTATCTATGTAATGCTATTTCGTATGACTTTTGTTGAAGCAATAGCAACGACTAAACTGATTAATATTTTTTCCTCATTTATAGCTACTCTTATTTTCATAAACCAAGGATTAATAGATTATCAACTTGGAATAATCCTTGGTGCTGTCATGTTTATAGGTGGTGTAATTGGTGGACGTATGACTCTGAAATTAAGCAATATCTGGTTGCAACGTATTTACCTAACAGTAGTTACTATCTTGGCATTCATAACGTTGCGAAAATCTCAGCAACAACATCAGTAATTTATTTGTTTGTACATAAGAGGATAATTTCACCTCTTTAGGCTTGCTTCCGCTACCATCAATCCTCACACAATGCCAAAACGAATTCTGGTTGTACGACAAACCCTTTCACCAAAAGCAAATGAAAATGAACAGGTCCACGAAAGTTTTTGGCATGACCACGAACACGTTCATGATGACCATCATTAGCACGACCATCATATAGGAATACCAACAGAGGAACCTCATACCTATTCTCATCAACACACTCGTATCCGTCACTCACATCCTTATATTGTTGATAGTCACCATTGTGCTAAGTAGGGATTAAGAGGTTACGTAAAGTGGTGATGCTATTAATTTGCTCTAACTTGTGGCTTGAGCTTCGACTGTATCAGCAATCCGCTCGCCATACCGATCCCCACAAAAGCCGTCAAGTAGAATAAACCAAGCAACCGGACAAACATCGGTGGTGCAATCCCCTCCACTTCAACTAGCTGTGCCACTTTCACGGGTGTAAATTGACGCTTAGAACCTGGTAGAGGAGTTGCTTCCACCTCGACTTTATGAGGTGAACCATCAAAAAATTGTTCCTGCCATGCTAATTTGCCCTGAGAGTTGGAAATACCTTTGTAGGCAAAGACTGTTAAATTATCTTCTAAGGCGATCGCCCTCACCTGAAGCCCCACATCCTTCAGAGGTTGTCCTGTTGCAGTATCCTTCACCTGTACCGCTAAATTAGCAAGTTTTCCTACAGTCGCATTTTTACTTCCCTCAAAGCGAACTTCCAACCCTTGAGATTTCTGAACTGATGGTGCGATTGCTTCAGTACTGCTATTGTGTCCACTGCCATGAGCTTCTGCGATTTCTGCACTAATGTTGATAAACAATAGGGTTACTATAGCGACCACTGTCAACGCACTTAACAACAGACGCACTGAGTGCGGCGCAATTTCTCCGGATCGCAGTTTTTCTTGTCCACCGATAACCCAACCACCCAACAATCCTACTGATAGTAAAATAGCTGCGACGACCGCAAAATATTTATATTTGACTGGATTTTCCCGGACATTCAGATTCAAGACTTGCTCATAAGGGGCAAAAGTATTTGCTACTAAGGGTGACACATTCACCCGCAGTTGGTAATTCCCACGGATAGGTAACATTTGCTGAATTTCTAGCTTACCATCAGGTGCAGCAGCATTCATTTGCAGCAATTTTGTTCCCTCAACAATGGGAAAATCTGTTGTTAACCAAGGATTAGGCGGCGGCGTCAGAATTTGTAAGCCAATTAGGGCATTTTCTAAGGGTTTACCTGCAGCATTAACAGCTTGTAGTGTCAGGGTAACAGGAGATTGTTCTTTTTCTGTTCCTGCTTCAAAGGGGTAAATACGTTCTAGGGATGGGTTAGTGGAGAGTTGCACTCTAGGTGTAGGAGTTTTGGTTTGCCCTACAAAGGAATAAAGAATTGACAACGCGATGCAAACAGCACTGAGTGCCCCTAACAGTTGATATTTTTTCATAAAACCTGATTATTCTAAGGAAAAACATTGGCGCGGATTCCGCGCCATTTTAGCGCCATTATTTTGTTGAGTGTCTTAGTAAAGCTAAGAAGCACCTAAAAAATATTGGAATTCTGATAATTTAGTGACATGCAACGCCTAAGGTATGGTGACGCGCTGAGTGTGTTGTGTTGTGAGCTGCAGGATAAGTAGAAAAGAAAAAAGTCCAGATAACAAGAGTTGATAGTAGCATATAAAGTGTTACCTGCACAGGCTTGGACAACGTAATACTTGCGGTCTTCTGTAACACTGAGGGACGAGAAAAAGCAGTCATTTTTGACCTCTTATAATTAATTTAAGTAGTCCATTATAGTTTAAATTTGAAATAAGAATTTTCTTATTTTTAGAGATTTCATGAGAATTTTCTTATTTTTTAGGCTGATATTTAATACAAATAGGTGGAGATAGAAACTTTCTGATGATGAGTCTTGTCAAACTAGTTATTCTAGGAAAAAATTCACTTGACCTTTGGATAGTGAATCAAATAACCTGAGCGGTCATACACCTTTTCAAGAAAACCCATGAACAGAAAACTTGTACTGAATTTGCTTTCTAGTTCTACAATTTTTATGTCGCTAATGTCAACGCTGGCAATCATCAATCCTGCCCATGCTGCTACTACGACCCAGCGATTAATGCACACTAAAGATGGTCGTACCTGCATCACTCATCCCCACGGTAACTACACTTTGGTTTGCATTAAAGATTCAGAAAGAAAGCCGGGTGCTTCCCCTGTAAGTTCAACAACCATTACCACAGGAAAATCAGACCAGAATGTTGCCATGCTCAACTTTACTGAGGAGGAAAGCAACGCTGCCATTCAATTATTTAGTTGTGACTGTCCGTATTGTATAAATTCTTTACGTCAGCTGCGCGGTACTGGAAACTTAGTGTACTAGTATTTTTGTAGCTGGCTGAAAATCAGGGGCAATTGAACGATGAAGGTGCTACCTTTTCCAAGTTCGCTTTGGACATGGAGGCTACCCCTGTGAGTCTGAACAATTGCGTGAGCGATCGCCAGTCCCAATCCCGAACCACCTGTGCGGCGCGAGCGATCGCTATTAACGCGGTAAAAACGATGAAAAATTCGCTTCTGCTCGTGAGGTACGATGCCAATGCCCGTATCTCGCACTTCAATCACAGCATGACTATTGCTGCGCTTAAGAACAATATTTACATAACCGCCACCGGGAGTGTATTGAATAGCATTAGCAATTAAATTAGAAAGCAAGCGTAAAAGTTGGTCTTCATCCCCCATCACATATATTGGTTGATGATAAAGAATAGAAGATGTGAGTGTCAAAGAAGCTATACTTGCTAATGCAGAAAACTCTTCTGTCAGGTCATTAATTAAAACGTTAAGACAGCAAGGGAGCAATTCTGTCGTCAGCGTTTGCCGATCCAATCGAGAGAGTAGCAGTAGATCCTGAACTAGTTCAGCAAGTCGGTAACTCTGACGCTTAATAGATGTGAGGGTATCTCGTGCTTCTGGCTCGGATAGATACTCCAGATCGAGTACTGTTTCCACTGTTGCATTAATCGCTGCTAGAGGAGTACGCAACTCATGGGAAGCATCAGAAGTGAACTGTTGCATTTGTTTATATGAAGAGTCAATTGGTCGCATCGCCAACAGAGCTAGCCACCAACTAGAACCGCCAACTAGGAGTACCGTAATTGGCAATCCCAGTACTAAAACCAATTTCAAAGCAGCGAGACGACTATCAAGTTCTTTGAGAGAGCGTCCCACTTGTATATAGCCCCAAAGCTGATTATCTTGAGTGTGCAAGGGTAGAGACATTTGGTTGTAACGATTGCTTTGTGAGTCTTTAACGGTTTGCCACACTTGTGTGACTGGCATAATCTTAGGCAATTCGTTAGGCTGAAAACCTGCCACAGCAATCAACCGTCCCGAAGTATCAACAAAACGGATATAATATTGTTCATCTTTGTAAAGAACATCAACAATGCCGTGTTCAAAGTGGGCAAGTTGATTGTGAGTAAAGATTTTTTGGGTGGGACAGCTCGACTCGGCTTGACAAAGATTTGGTAAAACTAACTGAAAAATTTGCTCCGTGCGACCAGGCTTTTTCAGATTTGCTTCAATCACATTATGCAGCGTGACTGTTACAGACTCCACTTCCCGATTGATAGAAACCAGGTAAGCTTGAATGATTACCTCATACACGGCGAAACTGCAGAGGGACATAATCAAACCCATAACCCCTGCATACCAAAGAGCAAGCGTTACGCGAGTCTTACGAAACAGTCTCATCTGCATTGCTAGGATTCAAACGATAACCCATATTAGGGACGGTTTCAATTAAACCATCACAACTATATTCCGACAGTTTGCGTCGTAAAAGTCGAATTTGAGCAGCTACCACATTACTAATACGTTCTGCGCTGAAGGTATAAAGATGACTCAAAATTTGGTCGCGGGTAACAATTATGTTGGGACGTTTCATGAAGTATTCCAGCAGATGGAATTCCTTCTTTGTTAAAGTAATGACCTGCGTGTCACCATTAGGGCGCTGACGAGAAACTGTACAACTACCGTAGTCTAGGATAAGACAACCAACTTGAAGTTGCTGAGGTTGGAAGGAGGGCGATCGCCTTTGCAAAGCCCGCAACCGCGCTAGTAGTTCCGCCATGCCAAACGGCTTCACCAGATAGTCATCCGCCCCTGCATCGAGTCCCGCTACCTTATCTGCCATGCTGTCTTTTGCTGTTAGCATTAGCACAGGCAAAGAGTTGCTACGAACCCGTAAACGCTTACACAATTCTAAACCTGATATTCCAGGCAGCAACCAATCAAAGATTGCCAGTGTATATTGCGTCCACTGGTTTTCTATACAACTCCAAGCTTCAGTGCCATCTAAAACCCAATCAACAATATATTTTTCCTGGCTCAATTTGCGCTTAATTGACGCGCCCAAGTCTGGCTCATCTTCAACTAGCAGAATTTTCATACAAGCAGCTGCGCTTCTTTAAGTTAGGATCGAGAATTATGCAGTCAAGCTACATCAATTAGTAGCTCTGCATTAATACCAATGAGTATAACATAAAGTTTGTAGAAATTTTTACAATAGCTTCCTGATATTTTTTACGTGACTTATACCAACTTTGTAAAGTGGTTCAATTAGCTCTCTATTTATTACTTAAAAATTCATTGATTAAATCATAATAATCAGTATTTTCAATCTACACTTGTGGATTAGTAATGACGAAACCGAGCTACACCTATAGGAATTTCTGCATCACTGCCAACTACTTTAGCCAAAAAGTGGTAGACAAGACCATTACCACCAGTTCGTCGTTGTACACTGTTGAGGTCAATATGAAACTTAGTGTTAGGAGTCACTGGTTCAGGGAAAGCTAGTATTATTGTTTTACCGTTAACAGAAGCATTAGTGTTAATTTTCTGCTCATTTTCATCCTCAACATCGATCTTCTTGATGTCATTACTTACAGTTACAGTGGATGGAACCTTAATAATGAGTTGCTGAAGAGCCTTGCTATTCTGGGGAACGTGTAACTGGAAAGTATACCTAACGGTACGCCAGCAAGTAGGAGGAAATTGGACGTTTCCATGAACATGGGTAACTGTACTATCATCTAAATTGGCACTTGCAAAATCAGTAGGAATTAAGACTGCGGTAGCTAGAGCAAATGCAGCAGCATAAATTAAGATTTTTTTCATTTGACGCCTCTAAATAATGAAGTAAAACGAGCGTGAGAATCTTATACGGACAAATGGCCCCGTTACTCAATAGCTTGACATAGTAAAATGAAATTAGGATGAAATTTTATTCTGTTAAAGGTCATTTATTAAAAATCAAGTAGAATTACTTAAATATCAGCAATTACCATGAAAATTTATCAATTAAAATTTGGGAAATTGAGCTATACCTACCGGAATTTCTTTGTCACTGCCAACAATTTTAGCTGAAATACTGTAAATAGAAGCAGGACCTTGAGTTGGTTGTTTAACTTTATTAAGTTTAATTAACAGCTTATTACTATCAATCACTTTTTGAGGGAAAACTATTATAATTTTTCTCCCAGATACAGAAATATTAATATTGATTTTTTGACCATTTTCATCCAAGACATCAATATCACTACTTACAGCTACAGTGGATGGAACATCAATAATTAACTCGGAAAGAGCGTTGTTATCTTGAGGGACGTGTACTTGAAAAATGTGTTGAACAAGCCGCCAACTATTAGAAGGAAATTCTACATTCTTATCAACATTGGGAACTTTACTATTATCTGTTGCGGCAGTTGCAGAGCGAGCCAAAATTGAAGCTGCGATAACTAAAGCGAATGCAACCGTGTATATCAGAATTTTCTTCATCTTAACTGTTAATCCGATAAAGGATGACAACCATATTGCAGATTCACCCTTGATGCATAAACCTTTCCTTAACTAGGATGACAGAGCGCTATGAAATCAGGATGAAATTTTGACGGTTTAAGAAAAATTATTAAATGAGTTACACTGAATAGCTAGTACTACAACAAGGCTTTAATGAAGCAATGAATGTTTTATATCATGTCCGCTTGTATACCCTAAATAAAACTCACGCAAAGACGAGGCAGCGCGTTGCGGGGGTTCCCCCCGTTGTAGCGCCTGCCGTTAAAGGCGCTAAGAAATTAAGAAACTTTTCCGCATGGTTATGCTACCGGACATGATATTAGACCCTGGTTCAAGAAAAAGGCGAACGCTCAAAAACTGATAGAACCATTAAGAGTATAGAAATCGTTATTTTTGGCTCTTTCTCACCTTTAAACAACATTCTCTCGAGCAAGAGGACATGGAGAACTCGGATCGCCAGTCTCTATCTGGAGTGTAGTGTGTTCAATGCGGAAATGGTCGTGCAGCTCTCGATTGACCTGCAAAAAGCATCACCAGGAAATCCTGTAGGCATAACCAAATGAGCTGTGAGCGCTGTCTCGGTCAACTGCTAAGATTATTGATTAACAGTAAAACGACCATCTACCTTTTCACCACCAACATCGGCAGTAACTTTTACCGGATATTGACCGGGTGCGTTTCCAGGAAGCGCCGCCGTATAGACTTTATTCTGAGCATCATATTTAAAATCTAAGGTTTTTTGAGTTCCATCGGGGAGTTGAACTTGAGCTGTGACTTTGGCGTTGGGTACTTCTTCGTGTTTTTCTCCTTTTTCTATAATGAAATCTAAATGAGAGTTGTTGCCTTCTTTCTCAGAAACTAACTCTAAATGATATTGACCTGACTCGACAACTTGACCACCATGAGAATGCTCTTTGTCACTATGCTCAATTTTGCCGTGTGATTTAGTAGTCTCAGTTTTTGAGGTATTTGCTGCGGTAGAAGATTCTGTGTTACTTGCCGAGTTATTTTCTTGGGTTGCATTACTACAAGCACCTAAGAAAAGCAGCACAAAACTTCCCAGAACAATCAAGCCAGATTTGAGAGATTTCATGAATTTATACTCCTTTTCAATCATTAAGAATTGAGACAAAATTGAGTCAATTTACATTTTCACACAACTGACTATTGAACAATGTAAATATTTGGTATTTGCACGATCTTTTTATGAATCAAAAAGCTGTCAAATATGGTATCAACTATCGCTCAAAGACTGCTTGAACTGCCTTGCCATTTCCCCCAAATGAAGGGGTTCGCTTGGGCATTAAGAAAGAACCAAATTTGGCATACAAAGCTGGTAATACCATTAGCGTTAACGCTGTAGAAGTAAACAACCCACCTAACACAACTATCGACAGAGGCTGTAGAATTTCCTTTCCAGGACCACCTTCAACCACCAAGGGTGCTAATCCTAAAGCTGAAGTAAAAGCTGTCATCAAGATAGCGTTAAGACGTTCCATCGAACCTTTCATCAAAACTTCTTTGAAAGTCATTCCCTCAGCAAATTTAGTATTGTAATTATCTACTAGTAGCAAACCGTTACGAGTAGCGACACCAAATAAAGTGACAAAACCAACAAGAGAGGCTATGGAAATCACGCCTCCAGTCAAAGCCACTGAAAATACTCCCCCTACTAACGCCAAAGGCAAGTTAATCATAATCATGATTGTAGAGGGAATAGATTTGACAGAAAGATACATGATGACTGAAATTACGGCAAAGGCAATGGCACTAAAAAGTAAAATATTCTGAGTGGCTCGTTCTTGTGCTTCAAATTGCCCTGCATACTGAATATAATAACCCGAAGGTACCTGCACTTGTTGCTGAACTTTGTCACGAGTTTCATTGACAACAGAACGCAAATCTCTACCACTAGCATTAGCAGAAACAACAATCAAACGAGAAACATTTTCCCGGTTAATAGTGTTTGGACCAGTCCCAATGTCAATTGTGGCAACTTGTGCCAAAGGAATCTTTTGACCTTTCGGAGTATCAACTAACAAGTTGCGAATGGTATCTAAGTTTTGACGGGCATTCGGCTTTAACCACACAATTAAATCAAAGGTTTGTTGTTTCTCCAAAACTTGGGACACCACTCTTCCATTGAAGGCAGTTTCAATAATTTCCGAAAGTTTTCCGACTGTTAAACCATATTGAGAAGCGGATATTCGGTTAAATTTAATTTGTATCTGTTCTACTGGAACTTGGGGTTCAAGTTGCAAATCAACAATTCCCTCAACCGTTTTCATCACCTCATTTACTTGACTCCCAATAGTACGGAGTTGTTCTAAGTCAGAGCCGAAAATTTTCACTGCGATCGCACTCCTAACCCCAGACAACACTTCATCCATCCTATGAGAAATAAAACCACCAATATTTGGCGCAACCCCTGGTATTTTGGCAAATTCAGACCGCAGCTTTTCTATAGTTGCCTCCCTGTCTTCCATCCCTTGGTCGCTCAACTCAATATCAATGTGTCCTAAGTTCACTCCGGCTGCTTCTTCATCTCTTGGCGCACGTCCAGAACGCAACTGTACATATGGAAATCTCTTGTCATCTTTAAGCGCTGCTTGAAGTGCTTCGCCAGCTGCATTGGTAGCTTCTAAAGAAACCCCCGGATAGAGAGTCATAGTATTCACCAAAGTTTGCTCCTGAAACTTTGGTAAAAACACGCTTCCAAAGGAAGGAACAATTACCATTGCGGCTATGAGCAAAGCAGCAGCGACAACTAATATAATTGCAGAATATCGTAAAGTAAATTGTAACAGGGGACGATAAAGTCGCTTAAAAAATCTTGCAACCCAAGGCTCGGTTTCTGGCAAATGTCCGTGAGGCAAAAGAATTGCACATAAAGCTGGAGTTACAGTTAATGCTGTCACACTAGAAGCAATGACTGCTGCTAAATATCCCAATCCCATTGGAATAAAAATGCTTCCTTCTACACCAGTCAACGCAAAAATTGGAGAAAAGACAACTATTGTAATAATGGTGGCTCCAAAGACTGAATCGCGCACTTCCTGACAGCCATCAAATACCACATCTAAAACGGGACGTGGATTGAGAGAGTGTTTATTTTCTCGCAAACAACGGTAGACATTTTCTGCATCCACAATTGCATCGTCAACCGCCGAACCAATTGCGACTGCTAAACCTCCCAAAGTCATTGTATTTAAACCTTGCCCCAACCAATTAAGCAACATTACCCCAACCAGCAAAGATAGCGGAAGCGCTGTTAAACAAACAGCGAGGTTGCGCCAATTCATTAAAAATGGTATGAGGATAAGGGCAACAATAATACTGCCTTCAACTAAAG
>NZ_BAACAP010000203.1:0-78006 GCF_045865695.1 Scytonema hankhaensis NUACC26 | reverse complement strand
AAATTTGGGGTGCGGTTAAGTCCGATTCACCCCAAATTACTCAAAATAATCCTCATTTTTGGCTACTTAGTTACATGACAGATATCGCGTCCAAGTAGCACCTTTTATAAGTTTTCGTCTTTGAGTAGAGAGGATTTGGTTGTCATGCTAGGACTGAACATTGAAGAAACTCGAATTTACCAAGACTTGGAACGCCAAACCAAGTTAAAAATTGTCCCTCGGCTCTTAAGCGAAGGACTCCGTGTGGAGAAAGTTGCTGAAATATTAGACTTGCCGATTGAGTCCGTCATGAATGCTGTCTCAGATCGGGCAGAACAATCATAAGGGGTATGCCAAGATCGCCAAAAGTGCTCAAGAGATCCACCGCTCTCCATCCCACGCGATCGCTATCTGTATGGATATTCCAGCAATTAAACTTGACAATTGCTGTGCGGCGTTGCACAGTTAGGGAGAGCGATCGCAATCTTTACTGTATGTTCCACGAAAATGCCATTTCGTGTAATGCAGCCTGCATACATTGTATGCAGTCACGCGATCGCCTGACTTTTCACCGAGAGTGGAAAGTCAGAAAGAAGCCGCATACGTGGTTTTTCTAGTAAATCCCAGCACGTTGCAAGTTTTTAAACTTAGTGAACGGAGCGTCGAATAACAGCTTCTAAAACATCCTCTTAAAGGTACTGTTTTAAGATTCCTAGATTTATGATTTGTTTGTTGTATCTATTAACTTTTTATACCATTATTTCTTGATAATTCTTGCCATGAAGAAACGTATTGAGGGTAAGCTTCTGCAAGAATTGTACCCAACCACAAAAAATAGAACCAAAAATAAACAATCATCCAGCTTAAGTTAGTTGCTTGACACAGCATATACATAGCAATTAAGCTAGCAAACGCCCGTTGAGCAGTTCTTTTTCCTCGCAATGCTGGTCCCCATAAGAACCATAAGGTTGTTAATGCAGCAATAGCAAAGAACGTGAAACCTAAGACACCGTGTAAATACAGAATTTGCGCGTAAGTGGAAAAAGTACCAAGGGGAAGTTCAAAGGCTCCATTACCCCATGTGACTGTTCGTTCGACAATTCCCCATCCAATCCAGGGTGATTCTTTCCAAGCCGCAAGTGTTGCAGCAACAACTAAAGCACGGTCTTTTGATGAATCAGCGCGAGCACCATTGAACGTTTCCATTGGTTTATCTAATAACTCGCTTACCTCCATTCCTACAAGAGCACAAATGAAACAGATAAGTGTTGAGAACCAAAGGAATCCTTGACGAGCCGAGGCTTTACGAAAGCAAATGACTGCTAAAAGTACTATTGGAAAACAAGTCCATGCTAGGCGACTTTGAGCAATGATTAACGTTGCAGTACAACCTGACAAAGCATATTTACGTAAGTATTTATCTATTTCACCAAAACATATAAAGAAACATAGAAGCGCACAAGCTCCCAGAATAGGTGGATCTGCAGTGTATAGTTCTGTCCGAGCTAAAGGCAATCCACAGAAAGGTTGAAAGACTGCAAACTTAACCATTAAGCTAAGTTTATCTCCTGGAATTGCTTTGGCAAGAGGTGGCATAAGAGCGGGTTGCGGACCAGTTCCAAACAGAATTATGAGTTGAATTCCAAGGGAAACTAAGTAACCAGCTGTCATCCAAGCAACGGCTCGCGTTACTACAGATAATCTGACTCGATGCCAAAAGGGTATTGTGAGACAAGCAAACACTAAAAAATAACCTTTTAATAGCGTGACTACTGTAGCAGCACTTTTCATGGGGTTAAAGCTCATTGACGATAATCCCTGAATGTTAGTCCAGAGTACTGCAAGACTCAGTAATAACCACATCCAGTTACAGAGTGGTAGCGATCGCTTAACAAGTTTGTCTACATGAAAATCATAAGCTAGCAAATAAAGACCAACACCAGGATAAAGCAGAGTTTGTACCCCCAAAACCCACCATAGTGGTGTTAGTACAATCGTCCAATAAACCACTCGTTCTGCGTGTGACAGGTTTTCTAATTTGTTTTCTGCCTCTCGAAGAACTAATTTCCTAGGGAATATGTTAAACATTTAAATTGTTGGATACTTCCTCCTCTAAAGAGTATGAATTTCTTTATACTCCTCATATTGTTTTCCCGCAACACCTGCTAACATTCCTAAACTGTGATAAATGTATAGTAAGGTTTTAACGCCTTGATGTTTCCCCACCATAAAGGATAGAGGAATGGACAGTATACCTTTAATAACTCGCCTAATTCCTTTGTAAATACACTGAGTTTTTATTATAATTGAGGGTTTTAAATCTATTTCACAAAAACTCTCTGTAATGCCAATTCGGTAACTTCGTTGTAGCAACCATTTTAGATTAGTACGACTTTGAGGTATCCACTCATGCACCAAAGCATTATCTGCCCAGACTATTTTATGGCCCGCACGTTGCGATCGCATAAAAAAGTGCCAGTCCGAACCACCCGATAGTGCCAAACGCTCATCTAGCAACTTATCTTGTTTTCTAAAAACTTCTGCACGAATAAGTGTATTGTTATTAGCCGCGCTTTTCAGTTCATAGCCTGTAGGATAGCGAGGGCGAGCGAAAAATTGTCCTTTGGCAAGCCAATCAGGAATAGAATGGGCAAAGTAAGGTAAAATCCGTCCCCATACAACATCGGCGTTGTATGAGCTTTGAACATACAAAAGTTCATCAAGCCAATTAGGTTCGGGAACTTCGTCATCATCAATAAAAGCGACAAAGTCTACATTTTCTGCAATAGCACAAGTAATAGCTTTGTTTCGTGCAAAGGGAATACCTCGGCGTGGTTCAACATAGCACTTTAAAATCCATTTAAATTCCGAACAGATTTCTGCACAGAATTCACAAGCATGACCACTTGAGTCATTATCAACAACAATAACTTTTATGTCAGGAGTTTCACAGTGATGGAAAGTTAATTGATTCAGACCATCTAACAGTCGCTTCAATCCACCAGGACGCTGACAAGTATTTATGCAGATGGCTACTCGCATTTTCTTTTTTTATTTTTCATACTTTTATTTATTGTTCCATTTAGAGACCTTTATAAAGTAAATCTTAAATGGTCAAATGTATTGTGTAGGTTGGGTTTCGTTCCTCAACCCAACCTACGTTGTCTAATATTTCCCAATAAATATTGATATTGGAAAAATTGTTTAGCAGCTAATAAACGAACAAAAACTAAATATATTATTAGAAATAATATGGGTTGTATAACGACAGGAAACTTTAGAGAAATGACAATTGGTAAAAGCGTTATTAAAGGTGCTTTAAACACAAAAATTAAGAACTTTTTAGAAGACCAACCTAATTGACGGCAAGCTTCCCACCAACAGTAAATCGTCCAAATAATTCCTAAAACTACAGCAACCGCAATACTGACGCCAATAATTCCTTGTACCTTTGCACCAATCGCAAAACTTAAGACAGCAACAGGAGCAATACTAAGGCTGAGTTTAGCATTAACCCCTGGTTTCCCTTTTGCAGACAGCATGGAAAAAAGCTGACTGTTTATCAGGCGAGAGTAAGCAAAAAAGAGCAATCCTGGAATAACCGTACAAACAGGAATCCAGTGGGTTCCAAAGATAAAGGAGATGGTTTGTTGGTTAACAACTAAAAAGAATAAGGCGTATAAGGGAGCAGCTAGGAAAGAAGTTTGTTCAATGACTTTAACCAAAGCGTTTTCTCGCTGTTGGTCATCTTCTAATTGAGCAAACACTGACATCCCAACTTGACTCATTGCCTGAGAAAGAATAGTTGTTATCGCCATTGTCAACTGGTAAGCAAGGTTGTAGAACGCTAGACTAGTTGTTCCTAGAACGACGCTAACTACAAAGTTGTCACAGTTATAAATAACGAAATATCCCAAGCTGAAACCAGTATTGCCTAAACAATAAGACAAAACTTCCCAGTTGACCTCTGAATAAATACGCAAATTAAATTTCTGTTTGGCGTAGTGATGCATGAGAATACACCCTGTTATCCAACCTGCAGTATCTCCTATGACAAATGACCAGTAACTTAAACCTAGTACAGCACTCCCAATTGTGGAAAATACTCTGATGAATGAGGCAATTAGGTTAGAGTTTGCTAACTCCCGATACTGCATTCGTCTCCTCAAAACTCCTTCATGCACGGATTGGAATGAAGAGAGTATAAGGTTAAAGCCAAATATAAGTAGTATCCAGACTAGGTTTGGGATGCTGTAGTAGCGTGCTGCTATTGGGGATATTAATCCAAGTACTAGAGCTAAAAAACATCCAATAATTAAACTGATGGTGTAGGTTGTATCTAAATAGCGCTTATCTTCGACGCCCTTATAAACGATAAAAGAGCCAGATGTGCCTTGGTTAAATAGATTTCCAAAAGCCCAGAAAATGTAAGCAGTACTGATAACACCAAATTCAGCTGGAAGCAACAGCCGTGCTAGTAGTAAGTTACTGAACAAGGCGAGGAAGCGTGTTGCGATCGCTCCATAGGTCGCCCAAAATCCATTTTTGAGTATAGCGGAAAGTTTCATGGCTGCTTTTGGGTATATCTCACTGAACCAAGCGCTTGTCGAATTCCTAGCTTGGCTAGTGGTGCCAAACGCACTGCTAGTAAAGTCAGTAGCGATCGCGGGTCGCTATAAAAAATCGACCAATTACAAGCTAGAGCTTGGTCGATAAATTGACTGGCTTGGTCGAGATTGCCACCTTGGAGAGCTAATCTCGCTAGATAGCGATACATATAAGCATAGGCAGTCGGTA
This sequence comes from Scytonema hankhaensis NUACC26, assembly GCF_045865695.1. Taxonomy (NCBI): domain Bacteria; kingdom Bacillati; phylum Cyanobacteriota; class Cyanophyceae; order Nostocales; family Scytonemataceae; genus Scytonema; species Scytonema hankhaensis. The sequence goes on along the minus strand of NZ_BAACAP010000203.1, from coordinate 73,230 downwards.
ACATCGGCTCGACTAATTGTGGCGATCGCTGATAAGCGCTTTGAATCACTTGTTCGGTACACCGCTGCATTTGTGCCACGTTGAATGACAGACCCGATGGGCGAACGCGATAATAACACAAAATACTTTTGTCCCGGTAGAAGTGCCATTTTTGGGTTGTTGCCACTCTTAACCAAAAATCAATGTCTTCCGAACTGCGTAAGCTTTCATCAAATTCCCCCACTTCATTGATTAATGAACGGCGGAAGACTCCATTAGAACCATGACCAACAAAATTCTTACAGAGTAGTGCAAGCAGCGGATCGGAATGAACGGGCTTACCACTGAGGTGAATGGGTGTTGGTTTTCCATCATCACGAATTGCCCTAGACGCACTATAAACAACCCCAACCTCTGGATGATGATTTAGGGTTGCTACATGACGGGCTAGTTTGTCTGAGTGATAAACATCATCTCCATCCAGTAAGGCAATATATTCTCCACGTGCATGACGGATACCGTGATTGCGTGCTGATGATAAACCTCCATTTTGTTTTTGCCATAACTGAAAGCGTGAATCAGTTTTTACGTAAGGCTTAACAATTTCAGCGGTGTTATCAGTAGAACCATCATCAACAATCAGAACTTCAAATTCTTTAAACGATTGCTGTTGTAGCGATCGCAATGCATCTTCAATATAAGAACTTACATTGTAGGCTGGAACTACAACGCTAACTTTAGGATTTGCAGCCATATCTTCTTTTAAAACACAAGTTAAAATTCAAACCTTAACAGACTTTTTGTATTTCTAAGTATTGACTTGAGGCATAGAATCGGTCTGAAAATTTTGTAAATCTTTTTTTGATTTTGTGAAGAATCTCCGCAACCAATCACGTGTATTGCGAGGGAGAAACCACATACCGAAACATAGAAAAATATCTACTAGTTGAGGTCTACCAAAACAAATTGCTTCCCATAAAAGGAGGAAAAATGCTTTCCAATCATGACTACGGGCAGCTCGCGCACTGACTTCTGTTAAGATAAATGATGCATAAGCTCGAGGTGTGACCAAGTTTCGGTTTGTTCTAATCCAATCTAAAGAAAACTGCCAATTCTTACTGCTACTTAAACTTGAACTAGCTCCTAAATACCAAATAGAAAGAGTTTGAGGTACAAACTCAACTCCTACGCCCTCTAGATTCATGGCTCGTAAGATCCAGTCCCAATCATCATGTCTTTGTATCGTAGTGGAAAAAGGAATCTTTTCCAATAACTCTTTTGCTGTAAAGATAGTCGAAGATTGGATAAGTCCTTCTCCTTGAAATAAGGTTTTACGAACAAACAAATATTCACTCAGTGCCTCTGATGCTTCAGGAACCCTTCTTGGCCAAATAGCATCGCCTTGAGGTGTTCGGGCTATCAAATAGCAAGAAACAATAGGAAATTTATACTGGGAACGCCTAGCAGTTTCAAGTTGCATTTCTAATTTTTCAGGCATCCATTCATCATCGTCATCTAAAGAAGCAACCCATTTAGCAGAAGCTGTAGCAATTCCAGTATTTCGTGCAACACGACAACCTTGATTGGTAGGCAATTCGATTGTTTTCAGTCTGGAGTCATCAATTTCTGATAACGCCATCCAAGTTTCTGGTTGTGGACCATCAATTACAACGATGACTTCAATTTCTTTGAGGGTTTGTGCTAGAGCACTAATAACCGCTCGTTTAACTAACTGGGGTCTACGATACGTAGGAATAACTACGCTAACTAAAGGCTCCAAGTCGAATCCCTCCTGATTCTTCTTTTCAAGACGGCAGCACTAACGTCTGTTTTCTTTTAAAAAGAAGCTTTGTTCCAAGACGTTAGCAATTGTGATGTGTGGTAATTAGCTCGGATAAATACACTTATAAGAGTTTAAAAACCTGATATTTTTTTAATGAACAAGCTAACAACAGTTATGCCACTTTCTAAAAAAAGTGTCATCCCAGATCTTTCGTAATTTGAAAAATTTTTTTCAAATTTTTCTTGAGAAGCAATAATTATTATAGTTTAAGACTTTTGTCAACCGAAAAAATACGGTCATGCTTCAGCGATCGCTCAAGTCTTTTAGGAGAATGGATAAAGACAAGATTTCCTATCTCATACCAAATAGCAATAAGAAAAGATACGTAGTTGGGTGAAATCAAATTGAAAAAGAGCTTTCTCAAGCTAAAATTTCAAATCCAAAATTGTATTAAATTGATGGGCTAGTAGAATAGACAGGCGCAACTGATACAGGAATTTCCTGCTCTTGAGTGCGATTGTTGAAATTCAAGTAAGAGTTACTGACAGGAACAGCTAATTCTGGATTGAAAGTGTCGATTGATGATAAAAGTTCTACTCGTAGCGGAGCATAAAACTTGCCCAAAGCCACTTGTAGTGCAAAAGCGGGATTGCCAAGCAAATAACGTGCTGCCAAACGTTTTGGTTCGCGACACAAACGATACAGCCACTCTAAACCTAAATCGGAAAGGGTTGATGGGCAATCTGGTACAACACCTGCAAGTCTGTCAATAACTGCTCCACCAAGCAAAATGGCATTAACATTTAAGCGAGAGCGATGTTCGTAAACCCATTTTTCTTGAACTGGCATTCCCATACCCACTATTAAAATATTGGGCTTTTCGCGATTGATTTTCTGAACAACAGCTTGGTTCTGCTGTGGGTCTTGTTTGTCAAAATAGCCGTGATGCCCAGCAAACTTAGCCTTGGGATACTGTTTTCTTAGATTTTGTATTGCGGTTTCTAGATATTGAGGTTTCGTCCCTAAGAGAAATACACTCAATCCTTTTTCGTTACATTTCTCCAATAATTTGGGCATCATTAGTGTATAAGAAGCTCGGTATTCCAAAGGCAAGTTTAATCCCATATAACCAATTGCCTTTAAAATACCAACACTGTCACAGTTAACGATTTCCGAACTTTGAAGAAAGTTGAAGTACCAGGGAAGTTGCATTGAAAGATTAAAACTGTGTATGTTGTAATTTGCAACAGTTACTTTTTTATTAGAAATACAAGCTGTATGTATAGCCTCTATAAGCGAGGAGATAGTCATACAAGTAATGCGACGCTCTAATAAATAAATATTGAGGTTGGGCAATTCTTGAACTTTATTTTTCATTATCATTCTTGTAATACCTTGAGTTTTATTAGGTTGTTTTGAGATTTAAGTCGTCAAGATAGGGAAGCAGACAGGGTATTAAGGGTTTAGAACTTCGCTCTAAAATGCATATTAACTTAGTTACTGAAGTAATACATCATTAATTACCCTGAATCAACTATAAATCTACGTGCAAGAAAACTTTAACAAGCAAGTATTGTTGTAACAGTCGGCAGTTACAAATCCTAGTACAATACCAGAGATTATAACAATGGGTTTAAATTAACACTTTTAATTTCGGGAAATACTTATTTTGTTGTTTGAGAAAAAATCACGAGATTAACTGTGGTATATATGCAAAATTTGTGCTTTTGCTGTTATTGTCTGTTAAATACTGATATTTGTATTTACTGATTTCTCATTTCAATTCTTTGATGCTTCTTATCAATGTTTTAATTAAGTGCAATATTTATGTATTTTTTCTGTCTTTTTTAAAAATTATAAAAGCATGATTAAAGAGTCTCGTAGAATTGGGCTTACTCCCCTTAATCCCCCCTTGGAAAGGCTGCGGTGTACACACAAGTCTTCTAAAAGTGCTTTCTTGCATTTTCGATCCCCCCTAGCCCCCCTTCAAAAGGGGGGAAAATCTTGAAAGTCCCCCTTTTGCCCCCCTTCAAAAGGGGGGAAAATCTTGAAAGTCCCCCTTTTGAAGGGGGATTTAGGGGGATCTTGAAAGATGTGTGTACACCGTAGCTTGGAAAGGGGGGAAATTAGATTGCTGGTTCCCTCCCCAATGCATCAGGGAGGGTTAGGGTGGGGTGAAATATAAGCTCAAACCCTTTTCCTGAAGTTCTACATATCGACCAACATAGTGCAGCCCATCAATGGAACCTCCTGCAACGGGTTCTCCACAGAACACGTGGTCGAAACCTTTAACATTAAACCAAATATTTGTTAAATCTTCTAAGAATTGTGCGTCAGAAGTACGACCTACTTCCAAAAATCCACCTAGGTATGCCTTAATGTTTGCTAAGAATTAAGAGTAATAACAGATCTATTCTCTTGAACTGCAAACTCTGATACCTCGTTATCTGGTATACCTAAATTTGCGTTACCAGCTTCTTGTACAGTCAACACATCGTGTCCCATTACTCGAAGCAGTTCACTTACTTTCTGTGGAAACTGCTCGTCTGCGTACAAATGTGCTATCGCTTAGCTAACCTCATTAGCACGGATAGCCGCTTCGATCTCTTGTGAGTGTGCGTCCGCGTAAGCCCAGGCATTAACTAAATCAGCAGCAGTAATATGAGGATAATCTTGCAAAAGTTGAGCTTCACTGATGCCAAGCTCACGCGCTTCCACTAGTAACCAAACTGCAATACGAGTTCCAGCAATACAAGCTTCACCACCACAGACACCCGGTGTTTTGACGATCCCCCTGGCACCAGTGCCGATAGTTTTGGTTAGACTATGGAGAATTTCTGCTTTTTCAGCTACAGGTAGTGCGAGGATCTGATTTTCCAGTTCTTTGAGAGTCTTGAAGAAGGCAGCTATGCTGGAGGCAGAGGGCAGCTATGTTCACTTCTGTTGGGGATTCTGACCCCAACCGATTGTAGACACCGTCTATACGGTGAGTCCAGTGCTGCAGGCGGGTCTCCCGCCGTAGGCAACTGGCGAACCCGTAGGGTGGGGTTTTATACCCTATTGGCAGAGGTCAGACGGAACAGAGGGTATAGCTTGTTACCTTCAATGCTTATTCCTCCCTTCTGCCCTCTGCCCTCTGCCCTCTGCCTTTCCCAGATAAAACACTAAGACTAATTGATGGTTCAGTTTGATTGTAGTCAAGATAGGAGATCGCTGAGTAAACTTATTTCTTCCAAGGTAGCTTAGTACCCATCTCAGTCATTGCAGAAAAGACCAGGTAAAGAATAACTGCACTGGCACTAATAAGAAATATAACTACTTCTTTATCCATGTTTATTCATGATGAGCTATTTAAGTTACTTACTGTTAAGTATAGGACTGAACTGGTCACTGGTAACTGGTCACTGGTAACTGTTATAAATCATCGAGATTAAATCCTGCTTAAATAAAGGATGAATGGAAGTTGCTGTTAAGAATTTACGGTTGGTAAACTGCAAAGTGACTTCGTGAATACCAAAAGTTTGTTGAAGATGCGATCGCAACTGCACGAGCAAGTCATTACTTTCCTCAAAAGTTGTACAATCCACAGTAATGTGAGCGCAAAGCATAACTTGCTCCCTGCTAATTCTCCAAACACGGAGTTTTTCAACTTTCACTACTTGAGGAAAAGATTTTAGAGAAATTTCTACATCAGCCGTATCTATAGATGGCGGCGCATATTCCAAAAGAGTCAAAATACTTTCTTGAAGAAGTGGTAAAGCACTCAAACCCGTAAAACCTGCAACGAGTAGACTAATAACTGCATCCGCCCACAACCAATTCCAAAGATGAATCGCCATAGCTGCAAGAATCACACCCAAAGAACTTGCAGTATCGGCGATGACATGAAGCAAAGCCCCTCGAAGATTCAAGTCATTATGGGAGTGAGGATGAAGCAAAGTGATGTTCAGCAAGTTGACGATTAAACCGATTGTTGCTACCACCAACATTGGTAAACCTGAAATCCCTTCAGGGCTGTGAAGGTGATGAATTGCCTCCCAACAGATAAAAAAAGCAATGACAAGCAAACTCAACCCATTTGCCAAAGCTGCTAAAATTTCAATTCGGCGATGACCAAAAGTTGCGCGACCAGTTGCGGGCTTCCGCGCCAACCAACTTGCAAGTAACGATATTCCCAAAGCTGCTACATCAGAGAGAATGTGTTCAGCGTCTGCCTGTAAAGATAGGCTACCACTCCACAAACCCACACTCCACTCGGTTACAAAAAACCCAACAAGCAAACAGACAATGATTGACAAAAGTCTGGTTTTGTGTGTAGCTGTCGTTAGTGTATCTTGGCACGCGCATTCGCACTTTTGAACTGAGAGCATAACTTAAGAACTTGTGTGTCAATATATTTTTAACACAGCAATACAGTAATCACTGTACGTTCGCTCCCGATTGAAGGATAAGAAGAATGGGAATGGTTACAACAAGCAAATCTAGCTCTATCGATAGATATTCTTTGAAGAACAAGTAAAGTTACGATGGCGAAGGCGATTGTGCGGAGCGCAGACGCCAAGAGCGTATCGCTGTAACTATTATGCTAGACCTCTGGTACAAAAGTGCTGTTATCTATTGCATCGATGTAGAAACCTTTATGGATGGTAACGGCGATGGAATAGGAGACTTTGAGGGACTGATCGATCGCTTAGATTATATTGCGGGTTTAGGGATTAACTGTATCTGGCTTATGCCATTTTATCCCACTCCAAACCGAGATAATGGCTATGACATTACGGATTACTACAGTGTAGATCCGCGTTTGGGAACATTAGGAGACTTTGTTGAATTTCTACGTCAGGCAAACAATCGGGGTATGCGCGTCATTGTTGACTTAGTAATCAATCACACCTCGATCGATCATCCTTGGTTTAAAGCTGCTTGCAAAGACCCAGATTCTAAATACCGGGATTATTATGTCTGGTCAGAAGAAAAACCTGCTGATGCAGAAGAAGGGATTATTTTCCCTGGCTATCAAGAGAGTACTTGGACTTATAACGAAGAAGCTGGAGCCTATTACTTTCACCGCTTCTTTGAACACCAAGCAGATTTAAATATTGGTAATCCTCAAGTTCGGGAAGAATTCTACAAAATCATGGGATTCTGGCTCCAATTGGGGATTGCTGGCTTTCGAGTTGATGCGGCTCCGTTCTTAATTGAGCTAAAGGGTATTGAAAAACAGGCAGATATTAAAGACCCTTACCGTTATCTCAAGGAGATGCGGAACTTTCTTTCTTGGCGACGAGGGGATGCGATCGTTTTGGCAGAAGCAAATGTGCCAATGGAGGATGTACCAAAATATTTTGACGATGGCGACAAGTTGCAGATGTTGTTTGGCTTCGTCGTTAATCAGTATCTCATGCTTGCCTTGGCTCGTGAAGCAGTGGCTCCTCTGATACAGGGATTGAAAGCACCACCAGAGATTCCAGACATTTGTCAGTGGGCGCACTTTATCCGCAATCACGATGAATTGTCGCTGGATAAGCTTTCCCAGGAGGAACGAGAAGAGATATTGACCAAATTTCATCAGGATAAAGAGCAAGTTTGGATTTACGATCGCGGTATTCGTCGTCGCTTTCCACCTTTGGTTCAAGGCGACGAGCGTCGTATCCGCCTCGCCTACAGCCTCATGTTTACCATGCCAGGAACACCAGTTTTAAAGTCTGGTGAAGAAATTGGCATGGGAGATGACTTATCGTTGAAACAACGGGACGCCAGTCGTACCCCAATGCAATGGTCAGCAGAGTCCAATGGAGGATTCTCGACTGCTCCTAGCGATCGACTTATTCTCCCCGTCATCAAGGAGGGGGAATATGGCTACCCACGCTTGAATGTCATTGCTCAACGAAAAGATCCTAACTCACTTTTAAACTGGATGGAACGAGCAATTCGGATGCTTAAAGAATGTCCTGAGTTCGGTTGGGGAAGTTGGGAAGAGATCGAGACAGATAACTCAGGAGTGTTAGCTTTACGCTATCAGTGGCGCGATGGAACGGTTGTAGCCCTTCATAATCTGGCAAAAGATACTTGTACAGCGACTCTAAAGCTAGGTGGCGAGCTTCGCGAATCCCGTTGGATTGATTTACTTGGCGATCGACCCTATGAGCCAATCGAACACCCCGAACACGGTATAAATCTGGAGGGCTACGGGTATCGCTGGATACGTGTTGGTAGGGAACACCTTTGATTAACCAGTCAAGAAAACTATCAATTCGCAGTCAGTATAAAAAAATATCTGAGCGACCGTGGCCGTGCAAGTCAACGGTGATGACTCAGGCATTTTCCGCTAGCGCAGAAACGTTGCGATGAAAAAAACGACCGTTGAAGGTTCAGCCGTGGATCAAAACGAGTGGTCGTACTTTATGAAAAATTCATGAAGCATCTCTTTATTTCTAGGTATTATTTGGAGTGAGAACACTATCTTATTTACACTAAGTGTTTTAACTCAAATAGCAAAGGACTATTATGCTCCGTCCAAAAGTCACATGGCTCATTCCCATAGCCTTAACTTTACTTAGTTTTGGATCGAATGTACAAAAAGTAACCGCACAAACTACAGAAAATATTTACGAATTTAGTATTGCCTACGACGCATTAGCCATTTTTGGTCCTGTCTTTAATGAGGAAAAAAACATTCTAGATGTAGCCGTCTTAGGTGAAAGTATTGGTGATGCCCCTTTTGGGTTAACTAACTTTGATAGCAGAACTTACGGGCAGTTTGACGATCGCGGAACACAGATATTCAGCCGATTTGATGCAGATCCATCAGTATTTGATATAGAAGGCAACCTTCGTAGCGATCGCTACTTTGGTGGTTCTAACGAGTTATTTGGAAGAGCAAGCGATAGCGCTGTCATCGATTTGGTGCAACAGACTATCAAAGGTGGTGGTATCATAAATGTCACTGGTGGAACAGGTATATTCGAGAACGCTACAGGCTTAATAACTTTTACTCAAGAAGACAGGCTGACTCCAGGTCCAACTGATGGTCCCTTAACCTCTAGGGGTGTAGCTGTGCTAAATTTCTCCATACGGACTCCTCAAAGAGTTCCAGAACCTACAGCCACATCGACGCTAGTCGGCTTAGGTGTAACTGGAGCAGCTTTGTTACTACGTCAAAACCGTCGTCGGCTTAATTTTTAATAGGTAAAAATTTTGTAAAATACAGTTCTTGTAGGGTAGGCATCCTGCCTGCCCTTGAAGTTAGAACGTCCATCCCACAACAAGGAAATAATAGAGGAACAGTGTGAGAGCCTTCTCTGTCCTATCCTGAAGATGGGCAATATCGTTGTGGGTGAGGTTGTGTTTTTTAGCGTTGTTATTCCGACTTACAATCGCAAGCCAATTTTAGAAAAGTGCCTGCGAGCTATAGAAAATCAGAAACTGACAAATGGTAACCTAGAGACAACAGGTAACACGTGTATCGAGGGTTACGAAGTTGTTTTGGTAGATGATGGCTCCACTGATGGTACTCTGGAGTGGTTGGAAACACACAAAAGCGAGTTTCCCCACGTGCGAACATTTCCTCAAGACCATAAAGGACCAGCCGCTGCTCGAAATTTGGGAGTGGAGAAGGCACTGGGCGATACAATCATTTTTATTGACAGCGATCTAGTTGTCACAGAGAATTTTCTGCAAGCTCATGCTGATGCACTAGCCAAAGGAAAAGAGAAATTGGCAAGCGATCGCATTTTCACCTACGGAGAAGTTATCAATACCTGTAACTTTGATAACCCTACATCCGAATCCTACAAAATCACAGATTTTTCTGCTGCTTTTTTTGCTACAGGAAATGTAGCGATCGCGAAACATTGGTTAGAAGCAGCAGGGCTGTTCGACACGAGCTTTCAACTTTATGGATGGGAAGACTTAGAATTAGGTGTTCGTCTAAAGAAACTAGGTTTAAAACTTATTAAATGTCCGGAAGCAGTAGGCTTTCACTGGCATCCCCCTTTTAATTTAGAACAAATTCCTCGTCTCATAGAAAAAGAAATTCAACGCGGACGGATGGGCGTTTTATTCTATCAAAAGCACCCTACTTGGGAAGTAAGAATGATGATTCAAATGACATGGATACATCGCTTGCTTTGGGGAATTCTTTCCTTCAACGGATTTCTGAACGAACGGACGATGGCTCCATTTCTACAGTGGTTGATCCGACGAGGCAAACCGCAGTTAGCATTAGAAATCGCTCGAATTTTCTTAAACTGGTATAACGTTCAAGGCGTGTATGAAGCATGGGCTGGGACTAGGGATTAGAGATTGGAGAGTAGGGAGTAGGGAATTTTGTACTTCATATTTCGTATTTTCTCCCCAATCGCCAGTCCCCAGTCCCCAGTACCCATTTCCCAAAATGTGCTAACCTTGTATGGTTCACTAATCTCGCACATCCAAGGGTTCGGGTGTTTCCTGATATTGGGAAATCCACTTGGATGGAGGTTTAACCCGAATAGGAGTTAAAAAACATGGCAGTTGTTTCATTGGCTCAAATGATGGAGTCAGGGGTTCACTTTGGGCATCAGACCAGGCGGTGGAACCCAAAAATGTCACCGTATATTTACACATCCCGCAACGGAGTCCATATCATTGACTTGGTACAAACAGCCCAGTTAATGGAAGAAGCATATACTTATATGCGAGGACAAGCTGAAGCGGGTAAAAAGTTCTTATTTGTTGGAACAAAGCGTCAAGCTGCAGGGATTATTGCCCAAGAAGCGGCTCGTTGTGGTGCTCACTACATCAACCAGCGTTGGTTGGGAGGAATGCTCACCAACTGGACGACCATCAAAACTCGCGTAGATCGTTTGAAAGATTTGGAACGCCGGGAAGAAAATGGTGCTCTCGACCTACTACCAAAGAAAGAAGCGGCAATGCTACGTCGGGAAATGACAAAGCTTCAAAAGTATCTGGGTGGTATTAAAACCATGCGGAAAGTTCCTGATGTAGTGGTGATCGTAGATCAGCGCCGAGAGTACAACGCAGTTCAGGAATGCCAAAAATTAAGTATTCCCATTGTGTCTATGTTAGATACAAACTGCGATCCGGATGTCGTAGATATTCCAATTCCGGCAAATGATGACGCTATCCGATCGATTAAATTGATCGTGGGCAAACTAGCAGATGCTATATACGAAGGTCGTCACGGTCAATTGGATGTAGAAGAAGAATACGAAGATTACGAAGGCGCTGAAGAAGAATTCGACTACGAAGAAAGCGACACAGATTATTCTGACGCTTTCCCAGATGACGAAGACGAAGAATAATAGATCTTAAATGCTAATGGCTAATAGTTAATGGCTAATAGTTAATGGCTAATGGAAATTAGCAATTAACAACTAGCAACTAACAAATAGCAATTAGCAACTAACAACTAACAACTAACAACTAACAACTAGCAATTAACCATTAAGTAGGAATTGAGGCAACATGGCGGAAATATCTGCAAAAATCGTCCAAGAGCTACGCCAGAAAACTGGTGCTGGCATGATGGACTGCAAAAAGGCACTGCAACAAACTGATGGCGATATAGAAAAAGCTATCGAGTGGCTGCGACAAAAAGGCATTGCAAAAGCCGAAAAGGGAGCAGGACGGATTGCGGCAGAAGGTCTAGTGGAAAACTATATTCAACCAGATGGGCAGGTTGGCGTACTTATAGAAGTCAATTGTCAAACTGATTTTGTTGCTCGTAATGAGGCTTTCAAAGCCCTAGTTCAAAACTTGGCAAAACAAGCAGCGACTGCTGATAGTGTAGAGTCTTTATTGGCTCAACCTTATATAGAAGATGAAAGCGTTAAGGTTGAAGATGTTCTCAAGCAAAGTATTGCTCAGTTAGGTGAAAATATTCAAGTTCGTCGATTCACTAAATTTGACCTTGCACAAGGAACACAAGGGGTCATAGACAGTTACATCCACACTGGCGGTCGAGTTGGTGTATTGGTTGAACTGAATACCCAAACCGCAGGGGGAGGAAGCGAGTCAAGCCAAACTCTAGCACGTAATATTGCTATGCAAGTAGCAGCTTGCCCTAACGTTGAGTATGTTAACGTAGATGAAATTCCTGCTGATGTCGTCCAAAAGGAAAAAGACATCGAAATGGGGCGAGATGACTTGGGTAACAAGCCACAAAACATTAAGGAAAAGATTGTTCAGGGACGAATTGAAAAACGCCTTAAAGAAATGACTTTGCTGGATCAACCTTACATTCGCGATCAGAGTATCACGGTGGAGGAATTAATTAAGCAAAGCGCAGGACAAGCAGGCGGAAGCGTCCACGTTCGTCGCTTTACTCGCTACGTACTCGGTGAGGGTATCGAGAAGCAAGAAAGCAATTTTGCTGAAGAAGTGGCTGCCCAAATGGGTACTAAGTAAATTAACAATAGCTGACGGTCAATAGTTTAATAAGAATTATTGACTCTTGTTGACAAAAGTTCATCGCGTTAATTATGAGGAACTGCAAGATCCTCGACTTCTTTAAGAAGTCGGGGATCTGAGCAAACCGCTCCCTCAAAACTTATGAGATAGAGAACTACTAGCGTTCTTAAACAAATTTATCCTACAATAATTAAGTGCATTTGTACCATATTAGGTTCAGATGGGCTATAAAAAAGATATGGCAAGAGCTATTGAACGAATAGAACGGGATATTCAGGCATTAGAAGAGGCAATTCGGGCGATCGCTCAAGAACTTCAAAATGCCTACGCTAATTATTTAACAACCTTGGGACAAACTGTACGACAACAGTTAAATCAAGCAACTTACTATCTATGTACCCAAGGATATCCTGAGAATTTTTTGAGTTTGTCTTTAAATCAGCGCCAGCAATTACAACAATCTATCCGTAAATTCGGTCAGCAAACAGCAGAACAGTTGGAAGCGTTAATTAAAAGCGAGCAGCAGGAAGCCAGTCAAGATGAGGCAATAGATGAAAAACGGGACAATGGGCAAGATGAAGATAATGAGGGAGAAAGGGTAGATCTCGCGAATGAGCAAGAAGAAACAACTCGGAACAATGAAGAAATGGAGATAAAAGAGGTAATAAGGAGCATCGAAGCAAACGAGCAAGAAAGCCACAAGGAGGAAAAACAAGAAAAACCTTCATTGTTTGCCTCACCTCTGTCTCCTCCATCGCCTATATCTGCCTTCTTCTCCTTGTCTGCGCGATCGCCAGTCCCCTTACCCCCATTTCCAAACACCTCGAACCCCGTACAAATACTTAAGTGGCAGCATAATTTGGAAAAAGCAGTGCAAGACAAGCTGAAATTGGTTTCGCGTGATGCTAATCTTTTGTTACAAAGGTCGGGTATATTGCCTAAAAAATTACCAGAACCCGTTTTGGAAGCAGCAGCAGCAGCAGCTTCAGAAGCAGCCAGTGAAGTTATGCCAGGACCTCCTAACCTACTCAGCTTAGTCATTGAAATTGACAACGAGCAGCAGTCAGAAGAACCAAACTTGACACAGATTATGGCTCTTAATCTCCGAGTTGGAGAAATTGAGTTTAATGATGTAACGCTGTCATCTTGTCGCAAACAGATTCGGAGTATCCTCGTTCAACTCAACAGGTTAGGACAGGAGTACCAAAAGAAACAGAGAGAACGGTCAATTGCTCAAGCAGAAGCAGCTTGGCGTGCTATCTGGTCTGACGAATAATTTGTCATTTGTCATTTGTCCTTTGTCATTTGTAGAAGTATTGATGCCCAATCCCCAGTACCCAATCCCCAATCCCCAGTACCCATGATTAATGACAAGCCAGATTGGATACGATTACAGAAAGCGCTAGCTATAGAGGCAGAAAAGGGTTTTACCGATTTAATGGGTAAGCAATACCGCTTCAGTGAGTTTTTTACCCTAACTTTCGGTAAATTTCCCATAGGTTTTCCTACCACAGAACGCCGTCGCTGGCAAGATTTCTCGACTGAATTTGCTAATTATTCCAATCTGGACTTGCAAGATAGACAACATTTAATCTCAGAAACTCGTAAATATCTTTATCAGTTACAACAAACCGTCGAGAAGGAAACAACAACATCCTCTTCATCCCCATTTACCTCATCTCCATCTTCATCCTCCTCATCTGCTCCATCTTCTTCATCACCATCCTCATTCACTTACTCTCGAATTCTTTCTTCTCAATCCCCAACCCCTAGCGCTCAATCTCCAACCTCCAGTCCCCAATCGCCAGTCCCCAATCGCCAATCGCCAGTCCCCAATCGCCAATCGCCAATCGCCAATCCCCAATCCCCAATCCCCAATGAAGTGAGTCGAAGACTGGCTCCCAAAATTGACCAAAAGCTTAGGGAATTACCAGAAATAGGAATCAAAAAAGCTGGAAGTTTGGAGCGTCTTGGCTTAGAGACCGTGCGTGACTTGCTTTTTTACTATCCCCGCGACCATATAGATTATAGTCGTCAAGCTCATATCCGCGAGTTGGAAGCGGGAGAGACGGTAACGATAGTAGCAACCGTCAAAAATTGTAACTGTTTTACTAGCCCTAAAAATCAAAAGTTAACAATCTTAGAATTATCACTGCGAGATAACACCGGTCGCATTAAAATTAATCGCTTTTTTGCAGGTACTCGTTATAGCAGTCGTGCTTGGCAAGAAAGTTTAAAACGTCGCTATCCACAAGGTAGCATCGTAGCGGCGTGTGGATTGGTTAAAGGAAGTAAGTATGGGTTGACTCTGGAAGATCCAGAAATAGAAGTTTTAGCACATCCGGGAGATACGATAGAGTCCCTCAGTATCAATCGAGTTTTGCCAGTTTATGCTTTAACAGAGGGTGTGGGCGCGGATCTCGTGCGTCAAGCAGTAACTGCTGTTTTACCTTGTGCTTCCTCTCTCAAAGATCCATTACCAAGTGGGTTGCGAGGTAAGTATGAATTGATGGAATTGAAGGAAGCAGTGGCTAACATTCACTTTCCTTCAGACAGTATTACTCTGCAAGCAGCCCGTCGTCGTCTTGTTTTTGACGAATTCTTTTACTTGCAACTGAGTTTACTTCAACGGCAACACTATGCTAAGACCAGTCAAACCAGTGCTATTCTTGCTCCTAAAGGTGAGTTACTGGAAAAATTCTACGAGATACTGCCGTTTAAACTGACTAACGCACAGCAACGAGTTGTTAATGAAATTCTTAACGATTTACAAACCTCTGTGCCAATGAATCGTTTGGTTCAAGGGGATGTTGGTTCTGGTAAAACGATTGTTGCTGTGATTGCTATCCTTGCTGCTATTCAATCGGGGTATCAAGCAGCACTGATGGCTCCTACTGAAGTTTTGGCAGAACAGCATTATCGTAAGTTAGTGAGTTGGTTTAATCTTTTGCATTTACCAGTGGAATTACTGACTGGTTCTACAAAGATTGTAAAAAGAAGACAAATTCACGCCCAGTTAGAAACTGGTGAATTGCCTTTGTTAGTAGGGACTCACGCATTGATTCAAGACCCGGTTAACTTTCAACGATTGGGTTTGGTTGTGATTGACGAACAGCATCGCTTTGGAGTGGAGCAACGGGCAAAGTTGCAGCAAAAAGGCGAACAGCCTCACGTTTTAACTATGACTGCAACACCTATTCCTCGAACACTGGCGCTGACGATACACGGGGATTTGGATGTCAGCCAAATTGATGAGTTACCACCTGGTCGGCAAAAAATTCAGACAAATATCCTCACAAGTCAGCAGCGCACGCAAGCTTATGACCTCATTCGCCGAGAGATTGCCAAGGGACAACAAGTTTACGTGGTGTTGCCATTGGTGGAAGAATCAGAAAAATTAGATGTGCGATCGGCAGTAGAGGAGCATCAAAAGTTACAAGAAAGTATTTTTCCTGAGTTTCAAGTGGGGTTACTCCACGGTCGCATGAGTTCGGCTGATAAAGACGAAGCTATTAGTAAATTTCGGGATAATCAAACTCAAATTTTAGTTTCAACAACTGTTGTAGAAGTAGGTGTAGACGTACCAAATGCAACAGTTATGCTCATAGAAAATGCGGAACGATTTGGTTTATCGCAATTGCACCAGTTACGAGGACGTGTTGGCAGAGGTGCGGCTCAATCTTACTGTTTGTTGATGAGCAGTTCTAGAAGCTCTGATGCACAGCAACGCCTGAAAGTTTTAGAACAGTCGCAAGACGGCTTTTTTATCTCTGAAATGGATATGCGTTTTCGCGGTCCCGGTCAAGTTTTAGGAACTCGTCAATCTGGTATACCTGACTTTACTTTAGCAAGTTTGGTAGAGGATGAGGAAGTATTAGTTTTAGCGCGACAAGCAGCAGAAAAGGTGATAGAGATAGATGCCAGTTTGGAGCGTTGGTATTTGATGAAAGAAGAGTTGAAGTATCGGTATGAGCGGTTAATGGGTGGGGCAATTTTGACATGAGCAGACATGATTGGAAAAATTAATAAATATACCAAAAACAGTTTAGAACCTGACTTTTCAACAATTGTCAAAAGTCGTAGGGGCGCAAGGCTTTGCGCCCCTACAAATGCTGTGGAACCATTGTGAGAAAAAACAGTTGTTATATCAAATCCGGTAGCATCTGAATGATTAAAAAACCGCAGAGGCGCAGAGAGCGCAGAGAGAGGGGAAGGAGATATAATTCCGATACAAACGGATTTGATATTAGCCGTTCACAGTAACCATCACATTAGAAATGTAGGGCTATACAAACAAAGCTCCCCTGGTAATCAAATGTTCCATATTTAATTTGTAAGCAAAATAATCAAACAACAAAAAGTGTAATTTTTTACCATTATACTTGTCTTTACTACTAAGCTGGATTTATCGTTACTGGCAAAGTATTTAGTGAATGAATTCTTAAAACAAACAGATATAAACTGGCAGATAAGTAGATTTTTGAGATATAATCGTTTACATACAACATCCGTAATGGATATCTAAAAGCGAAATCACTTTTTTGCTTAATCAGAAAGAGGAAGCAGTCATTTTAATTGCTGCTACTTCACATTTAATGAAATAATCGACCCTCCAAGCTATTCATTTTGAATAACTGGGGGGTTTGTCATTAAAAATTAGAGTATAATAGCAGACAATTGATCTGAATACGACTGGATGCTACAAGAAGCTAACTTCTGGATTAACCTTGGACAGCAGCAACTTCACGCGGGTAACTACGGAGCAGCCCTTCTCTTCTTTGACCAAGCCATTACCCGTGACCTGAAAAACATTGATGCTTGGAATGAACGGGCGATCGCAATCCAGAAGTTAGACAACGCACAAGAAATTATTTCCGCGTCCAACCATTCCCTAGCTACAGTCCTACATGAAAGAGGTAAGCAGCTAGAAGAAGAGAAAAATTACTTAGAGGCAATTAAAAGCTACGACCAAGCGTTGGCAATTCAACCAGAATTTGACGAAGTAAGGCAAAGCCGTAAGAATGCTTTAAGAAATTTATCTAAACCTCCTTTATCTTTAGTCATTCAGCGTCCGTTCTCTCCTAAACCTCTTTCTTACCTTAGTTCTTTTACCAACACCTATAGTTCAGCGTCTAATAATGTTTTTGAAGCCGAAGAACTTTATCAACAAGAAGTTCAGGAGCTTAACAAAGCAATGCAGGAACTGGACAAAAAAAACTTTGAGGCAGCCAAGTCCCACTTTGAAAGCGCTATAGATATTAATGCTGAAAACGCCGATGCTTGGCATGGACTTGCCATATCTCTTCAGAATTTAGATCGTATCCAGGAAGCGATCGCTGCATTCAACCATGCTATGGCTATCATGAGTGGTTTTGCCTTGGAAGACTTAAAAATCTACGAAGACATTGTATCGTATTTTAAGCAAATCGACCCGCAGCTATTCAAGGAACCTTCTGTCTATAGTGTGCTTGGTGAAATCCTGAGAAAATTAGGATTTTATCAAGAAGCGGTAGTTGATTACAACAAAGCCTTTCGACATTTCAACGAAGACGATCCATACAACTACCTTGCTTATACGGGAAGTGGTAGTGCTTTTAGAAAATTAGGACGCTATCAAGAGGCAATATCAAATTACGACAGAGCCATAGGGCTAAAACCAGACTATTATCTCGCCTATTGCAATCGGGGCGACATTCTAAAAGAGTTGAAACGTTATCAAGAGGCAATATCTGATTACAATGAAGCCATCCGGCTACAACCAAATAATTATTTTGCTTACAATGGGCGAGGTAATATTTACAGAGAGTTAGAGCGTTATCAAGAGGCGATATCTGATTACAACAAAGCCATAAGGCTACAACCGAACAACCACCTTGCCTACAACAATCGCGGTGCTGCTCTCAGAAAATTAAGATTAATAAATGAGGCGATATCTGATTTTAACCAAGCTCTGCAACTGTCGAGAAATCAGAACTGGCGAGCTTGGGTAAACTTGGGTTGGACATACTTTCAAGATTTAGAGCAGTACGAAGAAGCTTTACGAATCTGGGATAAAGGATTGCAAGAATTAGAACGATTGCAGCAACTACAGCCTAACCCTGAGTACAATAGAGGTCGCGGTGAGTTGTACTGGTGTAAAGGTAAAGCTAATTACCGTTACGGGAGGTTACAACACAAACCCTACGAATTCTGGCTGAAAGCCTATGATAACTACGAGCTTGCCCTAAATATTCTCAAATTTGAAGTATTGCCTGAACGCCAGCTAGAAGTGTGGAATGATTTAATTCAAGTTAGTCCATACCTGAAACCTGAAGGACAAATAAAAGAACTGCTCCGGAATGCGACTGATTTGTTGAGACGGCTCCAAGTAGATCAACTACCTGAAGAGAAAATTAGGCTAGAACGGAAGTTTGCCAGTTTTTCCGAAATAGGAGTAGATATTGAAGCTCAGAATGGCAACGGGCGTGGCGCTGTGGAATTAGCTGAAAAGAGAAAAAATGTTTGCTTGGCGTGGATGCAAGGAGACATCATAGATTCGGCAGATGGCAGTCCGAACTATGACCAAATTCAACAGTTACTAAATTTCAACAGAGCAGTGATTTACTGGCATCTCAGCCCATCTGCTCTGACAACTTTTATTTTGAAGGATGATAGGGAGCCTATAGTCTATACATTGGAACCAGATCCTAATATATTAGGGATGAAGCAGACATTGGAGACTCATGAAATTTTGAATAGAGCTATTCTTCCTAAAACTGTAGAAAGGTTAAATAAATTTGAAAAATGGATGGATAGATGGAAATCAAAATATGAAATGAACCGTAAACAAATAAAGGATACAAAGAAGAACGATGCTGGGAAAATATGGCAGAAAGAAATGAGTAATGAGTTGGATATTCTAACTAGAATACTTCAAATTGAAGATATTATAAATAACCTGCAAGTTTATATTAACGAAATAATTATAATTCCCCACCGTGACTTACACCTGTTGCCCCTCGAAGCTTTGTTTCCTGAAAAATTCACAATTACTCGTCTGCCTAGTGCCAAAATTGGACTCGATCTGCAAAAATCTACTGTAGAAATGGGCTACTTTCCATCTCTACTAAGTATAGAGCATCCCAAAAGCTCACAACCATTGCTCTTTGCCGAGATTGAGTCTGCTATGCTTGCCAATTTTGTCTACAAATACAAAGAAGCATACGTCCATCGCATAGTAGGTGCAAATGCTACCAAAGAACGTGTTTTGCAAGCACTGCAAGTCCCATTTTACAACATTTTACATTTCACAGGTCATGCGGAACACAACATCGATCTACCTCTTGACTCAGCATTAGAACTTGCCAAACAGGAACGGTTAACCATGAGTGAGCTTTTTAATTTGCGACTGCACAATTATTACTTGGTTTGCCTGTCTGCTTGTGAAACCGGGCTTACCAGTAAAAGTAATATCATTGATGAATTTGTTGGTCTAGTCAGCTCCTTTCTTGCAAAGGGAACTAATTACGTCGTCAGCACCCTTTGGACTGTTGATGAAATCTCTTCTGCCCTAATCATGATAGAGTTTTACCGCTGGCTCAAAGCAGGGGAAACTCCCTCTAAAGCTTTAAAACAAGCAAAACACTGGCTCCGCACTATTACTTATTCTGACCTTGCCAAGTGGTATAAGGAGCGTGCTGCGGAAGTAGAAGATTACGATCTAGGCTGCTGTGAAAATTTAGAAAGTGCTGCTAGTAACGCGGAACAAGAAGCAAACAAACACAATGCAACACATTGCCCTTATACCCATCCCTACTACTGGGCAGGATTTACCGTGACTGGCAAAGTGTCTACTAGCTAATGAAATATTGAAGAAACAAGCCTAAGCCACAAAATGTTTAATATCATAATCTGACAGCTAGGAGAGAATTTACTAGATGACCCAGTCACAACCACAGGAGGCACAAGCACTTGTTAACCAAGGTCTTCAGCAGCTTGAAGCAGGAGAGAATGAAGCCGCCCTCACCTCATTGGACTGTGCCTTAGCTTTCAATACCAATAATAATGAGGCTTGGCGTAAACGGGGTGATGCGCTAGGTGAACTAGGTCGGTATGAAGAAGCACTCACTAGCTACGATCGAGCGATTGCAATTAATCCCAAAGATCACGAAGCTTGGTACAAGCGTTACAAAATTTTGTTTAACTTTTTGGGACGCTATGAAGAGGCTTACTCTAGCTACGACAAAGCTATTGCACTAAATCACAAATACCGTCTTCAAGACTGGCTTGATAAAGGTAATACCTATTCTAAAGTGGGTAATTACAAAAAAGCAATTTTTTATTACGATCTTACCCTTGAAGCTGGTCTTAATAACTACGAATGCTGGTACAAAACGATAGAAGGAATATTGAATTTAGGTCTCTATCAAAAAGCGATTGCTAGCTACTATAAATTACCTCAATTCAATTCTAATGACTATCAAAGCTGGTGTAAGCTCGGTGAAAAACTGTATCAGAGTAGTCGCTATAGAGAGGCAACCGTTAGTTATGATAAAGCAATTCAAATTAACTCTAATTACTACCAAAGTTGGTATAACCGCAGTAAAGCACTGTATAAGTTAGGTCGCTATGAAGAAGCAATCTTTAGCTACGATAAAGCAATTGAAATCAAGCCAAATGACTACCAAAGCTGGTATAACCGCAGTGAAACACTGTATGAGCTAGGTCGTTATGAAGAGGCGCTCGCAAGCTTAGATCAAACATTAAGCCTAGCACTCAGTCTATATAGGGAATCATCTTTAAATATAGGTAAATTGCATTATTTTAAAGGTAAAGCATATTTTTTCCAAGGGCAAAAAGACTCGAATCCCGATTCATACTGGCATAAGGCAAAAGAGGAGTACGAGGAAGCGCTTCAAATCTCGTACAGGGAAGGAAAACTTTCTGAACTGTATTTGGAAGTTTTGCAAGATTTAATCAAAATCTGTCGCAAACTAGGGGACGCACAACCAAACCGAAAGTGGGAGAGGTATGTCCACGCTTTGAAATCCGAAGGGGTAAAAGGGTTATATCGGCTGTTATTATCTACTCCTTGGTGGGATAGACCCAAAATTAAGAAAAAATTTGCCAGTTTTGTTAGCCAAATGCGGGTAGATACACTAGCTCAATCCTTAGATTCTGAGTCGCAAGTCAAGGCATTAGAGATAGCAGAAGCTCTTAAAAATCTTTGTCTCAGTAGTTTGAGCGACTACAGATTCAATTCAGGTTCCGACCTCCATAATATGGAGGAGTTGCAGAACACAATCAATTTAACTAATGGATCTCCCAAGTACAGGGATATACAACAGCTACTTGATCCTCAAACTGCTGCGATTTACTGGCACATTAGCCCAGCGGCTCTGACTACATTTACCTTGCAATATAACCAATCTCCCCAAGTCTGGACACTAAGACCAAATTCTCGTACCTCACCACAGTCTTTCTTGAAGAGCGAAACAACAGTTAAATTTCCTAACATAGCTATTTTCTGCCAGCTAAACGAGTTGGAAAACTTGATGGAACGGTGGAAAAGAGGTTATCGAGATTACCGAGATACTAAAGCCAAGCTAATTAGCAAAAACCCAACCGAAGTAGATAATTTAGAGCAAGCTGAATTAAGCAAAAAAGTAACAGTTAGCCATTCTTGGCAGAAACAAATGCAAGATGCTTTGGAAAACTTAGCTGAAATACTTGATGTCCAAAGAATCGTAAAATCTTTAGGTAAGAATATTAAGCAACTAATTTTATTTCCCCATCGCGACTTACACCTGTTGCCCCTCGAAGCTTTATTCCCTGAAAATTTAACTATCATTCGTCTACCTAGCGCCCAAATTGGACTCGATCTACAAAAATCTACCCTAGAAATAGGAAGTAACCCTTCTCTGGTAAGTATTGAGCATCCCGAAACATCGCAACCATTACTTTTTGCTGAAATTGAGTCTGCCGTACTTGCCAATCTCTACCGAGAACCACCTCCTAGTCGAATTACAGGGGCAAACGCTATCAAGAAGGCTGTTTTGCAAGCCTTAAAAGTTGGTGGTGACATCTTCCACTTCACGGGTCACGCAGAACACAACGTTGACTCTCCTCCAGACTCAGCATTAGCACTTGCTGACGGTGCGAGACTAACTATGCGTGAACTGCTCGACTTACCTAATAACCTTAATTATTATTTGGTTTGTCTATCTGCTTGCGAAACAGGACTTGCCAACAAAAGTAGCATCATTGATGAATTTGTTGGTTTAGTCACCGCCTTCCTTGCCAAAGGAACTAACTACGTTGTTAGCACCCTTTGGACTGTCGATGAAATTTCTTCTGCCCTGATAATGATAGAGTTCTACCGCCGCCTTGAAGCTGGTGCGACTCCGCCCGAAGCTTTAAAACAAGCAAAACATTGGCTCCGCACTGTCACATACAGCGAACTTGCAAATTGGTATGGTCAACGAGCTGCGGAAGTGGAAGATTACGATCTAGGCTGTTGTGAAAACTTAGAAAGTGCCGCCAGTAATATTGAACAGCAAGTAAAGCAAAGCCAAAGCACTACACTGAAAAATTTACCATCTGCCCCTCCTTTGTCTTTCGTCCTCCAGCGTCCATTTTCTCGGAAGCCTCCTTCCTCACCTAACGCTCTTGGCAACACCAGTAACACCACATTTGATAATGATGTTACGGAAGAACAGTTTTATAAGCAAGGCACGGAAACGCATATAAATAATTGCCCTTATTCCCATCCCTACTACTGGGCTGGATTTACCATGACAGGAAAAGTACCTAATCAATAAATTTATGAAAGAAACGGATATCCTTACACTACAAGCTTTTTTGGTGACACTTTCCCAGTTAGATTCGCTAGATGAACCTCTGCAAAAGCAGATTCACGAGCTAGGGAAAGAGATGGCTAACGATATGCCACAAGCCCTAGAGCGTCTTAGAAAACTGATCCGTCAGCACGAATTTCTCAAAACACCCTATCAAACTGCTCGCAATACTTTACAATCACTGTATCAGGCAAAACCTCGTAATAAAGTTATATTACCATTAGAACCAGAACCAGAAGATGAAAACTTAGAATTAGAAAACTTAGCTCGTTCGCTTGATTCCCTGAAGATAACGCATCAGATTTTTTCTGCCAGTAATATTGTAGAAAGCGCCAAAAAGGTTCAAACTGAAATAGAAACATTACCTCTGCAACCGCAGGATAGTCCACGATTATCGGATTTAAGTCAGCAAAATGGTTATAAACAATACCATTGGGTATTAAGATTATTCGGATGACTCAATTAATCTATCCCCATATTTATCTATTTGCCTATCACCTTACATCAGGACAAAGCAACCTGGAAGATTTAGATAAACCCAAATTTACTACTTTCCCAGATGGGTTTTATTCTAAACATTGTATAGGTGATAGTGATACTCTGCTGATTGCTTGCGCGGTTGCAGATAAGGTAACTCCTCCCGAAAAACCTTGTTTAGACATTTTAAAAGATAAGTTACTAGCCAAAAAACAAGAATTATCGTTTTCCGCAAGTCTGGGTAAAACTTGGTTGATTACTGGTTATTTACCCAGATTTTCCTATGAAGTTAGTCCTAACATTCGTGAAAAGATAAAAGAACAAATTGCCGAAGAAGCCTACAAAGATTTGGGATTTGAAAGTTTTCCTAGAAATATTCAATCAGGACAATTCATGGGAGCTACAGTTTTTGAAGTATCGAGAAGCCCTAAAAATTGGGAAAACCTAGATACTGAAAATCACCATGTACTGATTATTCTGTATCCTGATTTAAAAACAATGAAAAGAATCGATAATTTTTATGAAGATTTGCGATATTTATTATACTATCGCAATAAAATTATCTGGGCTTATGGGAATACGCGACAAATCAAACCTATCTTGGAAGCAAATTTCTCTCCTACCGACCAAGGTAATGGTCACATTCAAATTCTATTACCACAAGCAGAATTATTAGAATCAAATTTGAAACAATTAGAACAATCTTTAGAAAAAAACTATCGTGATTTAGCTTGGTATGCCGAAAATGTTGCTTTCTTAGAAGTTCAAAAGCAAACTCTTAAAACAAACCTTTATAACTTTAAACAAAGGTTGGAAACTATTGAACGCAAAGCAGAAGAACTAGCTCATAATTCTACTAACTTGAATATTATAAAAAAATTTAGTGAAATTGTAGAATATAAATATTTAGCTCAAGTTGAACAAGATTATATCGCGCTTAGCCCAGGCTTAATATTGCGGGATAAATGGATAGACACTATTAGAGGAATTGTTGAAATCAGACAGGCACAGTTAAATGAGCAAAAAGAAGAACGCGATCGCCGCCTTGAAAACCGAATCGCAGCAGTCGGTGTCGGCGTAGGAGTAGCCTCCACAGCATCTTCTGCTTTTTCAGCACTCGTGAAAGACTTTACTCGGTTCTATCCCGTAAAGGTAGACTCAAAAAAACTTCCTTGGGGTGAGCCGTTATCTAATTTAATGGTTATTATCCTGTTCAGCATTTTGTTTGGAGTCGTAAGCAGCTGGTTCACTCTATGGATTTTAGATAGGCGACGAGTACACGATCCTAAAAGGCGGTCTAGAAATCGAGGTTAGTAGTCTATCATTAGATAGGAAACAAAATTCAAATCTGAGTTTCGACCACTGTTGTTGAGGTAAGTGTAAACGTACCAAATGCAACAGTTATGCTCATAGAAAATGCGGAACGATTTGGTTTATCGCGGTTGCACCAATTACGAGGACGTGTCGGTAGAGGTGCAGCTCAATGTTACTGTTTGTTAATGAGTAGTTCTAGAAGCCCTGATGCACAGCAACGCCTGCGAGTTTTGGAACAGTCACAAGATGGGATTTTTATCTCTGAAATGGATATACGTTTTCGCAGTCCCGGACAAGTTTTAGGAACTCGTCAATCTGGTATACCTGACTTTACTTTGGTAAGTTTGGTAGAAGATGAGGAAGTGTTAGTTCTGGCGCGACAAGCAGTAGAAAAGGTGATAGAGATAGGGCTCTTGCGTACTTAGCGTGCTAAAATTGTCGAAAAATAAGCTTAAAACTATTGCTGGACTTACCTTACAGCCATTATTAGTTTCAAAACGGTATTCCTTGCTCAAATTTAATCCGTGAGTACCTGTAAGCCTTGTAAATAAAGCATAATTATAGATTTTAATGAAAATTTAGCACGCTATGTACGAAAGAACCGGGATTACATATATTTGATTTAGATGGGAGTTATCTATGGGTTCCAGATTTTGAGTATTTAAACGGTGACTTGCTTTATGCTGCAGCCACAGAAGGAATTAAAAACGCGAAGGTAAAAGATTATGTAGATTCAATTTTGGAGTTTGCTATTGCTGAGGACAGCAAGGGCACAAAATATCTCAGACAACTGAGAATGACATTAGATAGCTGTAAAACAATCGAAGCAGAAATTCTGCAAAAATTTACTCAAACAATCGCTGAACTTTCACTGGATGATGGCTTGCGTTTAGTACGAGAGTCTTGTGACAAGTTAGAGCAGGAATTAGAATTATTAGACAGCGATACTTCTTCAAATCATCATTGTGGCGAAGATGCTTGCAAAAAAGGCAGTACTGAAGTATGTATTGAGTTACCTTTCCATCTTCCATACACAAAATTCGATCGGCAACATCCAAAACGACTGGTCAAAATAATCTGGCAATGAATCGCACAGTCCTTCAGATTGCACGTCATTTTATCCAAGGAAAAGATATTCCCGAAGGAATGTTAAATTTCCACCTTTTCAATTCGGGAATTTTTGAGGCAATTCTTAAGAATTAATAAATTAATCAGAAATGGAGCGATTGCTGTTTGTAATTTCTAATTAGCCCCCCCTCCACAATTATTGCTGTGAAAAAAATCTTAATTTTGACTGCGAATCCAAAGAATACAAGTCTACTACGCCTGGGTGATGAGGTGCGGGAAATTCAGGCGGCGTTGGATCGGTCAAAAAAACGAGACCAGTTTGAAATCGTGACTCATTGGGCAGTTCGGGTTGACGATCTGCAGCCTATTCTATTGGATCGTACTCCTGATATCGTTCATTTCTCAGGGCATGGTGGGGGAAGCCAAGGGTTAGCACTAGAAAACGAACTAGGGGAGATGCAACTGGTCAGTTCTACAGCGTTAGCAGGGCTGTTTAAGTTGTTTAAGGCGGATGTGGAATGTGTATTTTTGAACGCCTGTTATTCTGAGGAACAGGCAAAAGCGATTTATCAACACATTAACTGCGTGGTGGGGATGAACCAGGCGATCGGAGATATCGCCGCCATTAAGTTTGCTAAAGGCTTTTACCAGGCGCTTGGGACGGACAGGACTTACAAAGACGCTTTTGAGTTTGGGTGTAATTTAATCGATCTCCAAAGCATCCCGGAGTCTTCTACACCTGTGATTAAGCTGAGAAAGCCTCCCCAGGTAAGACATAAGCAGGTTCAGTCCGAGCGGGTAAAAGCCGTCTCTCCCTCGACCGGGACAACCAGAGTATTTATTAGCTACCGCAGTCAATCCCCCGATCGCGAATTGGCTCAACAGTTTTTTCAAGCACTCACGGTAGCAGGATATGAAGCATTTATGGCAGGAGAAAGCATCCGTCTGGGCGAAACCTGGCCACAGAGAATTGATGCTGAATTAGAACGAAGTGATTACTTTTTGTTACTGCTGTCTGAGCAATCAGCCGTCAGTGAAATGGTGACAGAAGAAGTGCGGCGGGCAAAGCGCTGGCGTGACAGTCGTGCCGAGCAGCGCCCGACGATCTTGCCAATTCGGGTGAACTTTCCAATGAATTCTCCTTTGAATTACGATCTGCGGGGGTACTTACAGAATATTCAGCAACGGCAATGGCAATCTCCTCTGGATACACCCGCACTCATACAAGAAGTGCTAACTCTGTTATCAACAGGACATCCGCCCGCAATTGTTACCTCTGAGCCAGTCATCCCTTACGAAGATAGTCCAGACCATCCCCCTTTGCCAGTCGCAGAACCAGAGGTATACCGAGAGCCTGGGGGATCGGTACCGCTAACTTCGGGACTGTATATTGAACGTCCTCCCAAAGAAACAGATTGTTACCGGGAGATTGTGCAATCTGGCGCACTGATTCGCATCAAAGCTCCCCGACAGATGGGCAAAACTTCGTTGATGGCAAGAGTGTTGAACTATGCCAAAGAGCAAGGCTATCAGGCAATTCCCATCAGCTTTCAGAGGGCAGATAATAAATTATTTACGAATTTAGATCAATTTTTACGCTGGTTCTGCGAGCAAATTGGGCGGCGATTAAAGCGACTGAATCAGTTAGAAGACTACTGGAAGGGAGATAACAGTAAGGATAAGTGCATTACCTATTTAGAAGAGTGCATCTTAGAGGAAATTGATAGCCCGATCGCTCTGGGATTGGATGAAGTGGATTTGGTCTTTCCCCACCGCGAAGTTGCCGATGATTTCTTTGGATTACTTCGTTCCTGGTACGAAGCGGCGCGGTATGGCGATGCTTCTAGCGATTTGTGGGCAAAGCTGCGGCTGGTGGTGGTGCATTCGACTGAAGCTTATATTCCCCTCAACATTAACCAGTCGCCGTTTAATGTAGGAATGACTGTAGAGTTACCGGAATTTAACTCCAATCAGGTGCAAGATTTAGCACAACGCTATGGGCTGAATTGGGGTAGGCAACAAGTGGAACAACTGGTAAAATTGGTAGGTGGTCATCCCTACCTCGTCCGTAAGGCACTATATCATCTGCGTCGCCAAGATGTGACACTGGAGCAACTGCTTTTGGAAGCACCCACAGAAGCAGGCATTTACATTGACCATTTGCGACGGCACTTACTGAATTTACAGTGCTATCCTGAGTTAACTGAAGCCCTGCGCCAAGTTGCGATCAAAAGTAAACCCACAGAATTGAACTCAAAATCAGCATTTAAACTGGAAAGCATGGGATTAGTGAGTTTGCAGGGCAATCAATCCATGATTCGTTGCGATTTGTACCGCTCGTATTTTCGCGACCATTTACAAGACAAAGGGTAGCGATCGCCATGAGTACACCATCGCTGCCAGAATACAAATACACAGTAGGGGGTGGGTTAGACAGCAATGCACCTAGCTACGTGGTGCGACAGGCAGATCGGGAATTTTATACAGATCTCAAAGCCGGGGAGTTTTGCTATGTATTCAACTCTCGGCAGATGGGTAAATCTAGTTTAAAGACACGTACTGCCCAACGGTTGCGATCGGAGGGGATTGCCTGTGGTGTGGTCGATCTTGCCGGGATAGGAAGCAACAATCTTACTGAAGCAGGCTGGTATCAAGGCATCATCGGACGACTAAAAAGCAGCCTGGGCATCAAATTTCAGCACAGAACGTGGTGGAATGAGCGAGAAGATATCCCACCCAGGCAACGTTTTGTGGAATTTATAGAAACAGTGCTGTTGGTGGAAATTACCCAACCGATTGTGCTGTTTTTTGATGAAATCGATAGTGTGTTTAAATTTGATTTCCGAGATGATTTCTTTGCGCTGATCCGCTTTTTTTCGGAACAGCGCACGGAACAACCAGAATACAAGCGTCTCACCTTTGCCCTTGTGGGCGTTGCTACCCCTGCCGATCTGACTCAAGACAAAAGCCGCACGCCATTTAATATTGGAAATGCGATCGCTCTGGAAGGCTTTCAACCTCAAGAAGTGCAACCCCTGATACCAGGATTAATCGGCAAAGCAGAGAACCCAGAAGCAGTTTTAAGAATTATTCTCGGGTGGACGGGTGGACAACCATTTCTAGTCCAAAGACTCTGCCAATTAGTGCTGAACTCACCTAACTCAATTGTGGCAGGGAATGAAGGTGCCGGGATTGAACAGTTAGTGCGATCGCACATTTTAGAAAACTGGGAGAGTCAGGATAGTCACGAACACTTGAAATCAATTCGCGATCGCCTGCTAGCGGGTGGAGAGGAACAATCGGGGCGACTCTTGGGGCTGTGTCAGCAAATTGTGCAGCAGGGAGAAGTGACAGCAGATGACAGCCCCGAGCAAACGAAATTGCGGCTGACGGGACTGGTTGTGAAGCGGCAGAGTCAGCTACGTATTTATAACCGCATCTACGCAGAGGTATTTAACTCGTCGTGGTTTGAGCAGGAACTCGGAAAGTTACGCCCCTACGGAAAAGATCTGAGTGCCTGGGTTGCTTCTAACCGTCAGGATGAATCACGGTTGTTGCGGGGGCAAAAATTGCAAGAGGCATTAGCTTGGGCTGCAGAAAAGAGTTTAGGTGATGAAGACTATCGCTTCCTGAATGCCAGCCAGGAAGTAGAACAGCGTGTCGCGCAAGAAGAAAAACGTACTCTTAACGTAGCATGGCTAAAAGCTGAGGCAAAAACCAAGAAAGCGAATCGTCGGCTGCTATGGAGTTCGTTAATTGCCATTGCTTTAATATTAGTTACCATAGCTTTTACTGTGCTTGCTTTGAACACCGCAACCTCCGCTCTGGATAAATTACAAAGAAAATTGGTTACCCTTGAAGAAAAAGCAAACACAGCGGAAATAAAGCGAGAGACGGCAACAACAGCAGTCGCACTTGCCAAAAAAGAAAAAGAAGAAGCCGAAAAGCAAAGAACGGAAGCGCAAGCACAAAAACGGCAAGCTGACCTTACAGCCAGAGAAGCTGAAGTTCAAACTAGAAAAGCGGAAGAACAACGCAAAAAAGCCGAAGTTCAAACTAGAGAAGCGGAAGAACAACGCAAAAAAGCCGAAGTTCAAACTAGAGAAGCGGAAGAACAACGCAAAAAAGCTGAAAAAAACAGTAAAGAGGCCAAGCAAAACTCAGAAATTATATTGAAAGGAGTAGCTTATGAACGAAGAGCGGAAACGATTCGACGGTTAGGTCAAGTAGGAACTACGGATATTCTTGTAGATGTGATGAAAAATACTCAATGGTTCAAACGGCAAGTTCAAGATGGCCGTCCCATAGAGAGTTATTCAACCACTTCAGCCGCTTTACGAACCATTCTCAACAGCAACACTCGCCTCCGCAATCAACTTGAATTCCGCCAACCACCAGAAAGAATCCTCAGTGTCAGTTACAGCCCTGACCAGAAGCACCTAGCCACTGGGAGTGACACAGGCACAATTCGCTTTTGGACGGCATCCGGTAGACTATTACATCACTGGTCAACTGGTTCCGCTCAAGTCCTGGGAATTAGTTTTAGCCCTGACCAATTACACCTGGCAACTGCCAGTAGTGACGGCACGATTAAACTCTGGGATTTACAAGGCAAGCGAATCAAGGAGTGGAACGCCCATACTAGCGCAGTCAAAAGTGTGAGCTACAGCCCAAACGGACAGCTATTGGCGACAGGCGGACAGGACGGCACTGTTAAAATCTGGACATTATCTGGGAAAAAACAGCACGAATGGCAAGCTTATCCAGCAGCAGGGCTTGTTGACTGGGATGTTATACCGCTTGGTGTGAGTGTTAGGTTTAATCCAAGAGACAAAAACCAATTAGTTACAGCCGCACACAACAAGTCAGTGAAACTATGGACTATATCTGGAGAACCGCAGCGGGAATTGTCTAATACCAATGCCTATGGGATTAGTTTTAGTCCGGATGGACAACGTTTAGCAATTAGCGGCAGCATTTTAGATTTATCAGGAAAAGAGTTAATGGTATACAATCAGAACCTCCGGACTGATGGTACTTCGGCTGCGGATGTAAGCTTTAGCCCAGATGGGAAACGGCTGATTACAACCGACACAATCAGTGCTTCAATTTGGGATTTGGCAGAAACATCCGGTTCGTCAAAAGCAAAAGAAATAGAGCGATCGTGGGTAGCTTATCCTGAGCTTGAGCAGTCTGGAGCAAGAGTATGGCAAGTTTACGTCAGTCCAGACAACCAGCACATTGCGACGTGGTGGGAAATGGGAATCGCTCGCATCTGGGATTTCTCTGGTAAGCGCCTTGCTGAATTTAAGAACGTCAAGAGTATTAACTTCGATCGGAAAGGTCAATTTCTAGCGATTGGCTATCAGGATGGTCGTGTTGAGATATGGGATGGCTCTGGTCAACGTCAACGCATCTCCCAATGGTCTGCTCATTCTCGTCAGCCAGTCCGGAGTGTCAGTTTTAGCCCAGATAGCCAGCAACTCCTCACAGCAGGAGATGACAAAATGATCCGGATATGGGACGTCTCTAACAAACCAACTCCCAAAATGCTAGCTGAATGGGCTGGAAGTGCTTACGCGATTTTCAGTCCAAAGGGTCAGTATATTGCTGCCATAATTCCCGGTTTTGCCAACGGTCTAACGCTTTGGAATCCGCAGGGGAAGAAGTTGGCACAATGGAGAACCCATTTTGTAACCAGGAGTTGGGCATTTAGCCCAGACGAGAAGCAAATTGCCACATCCGGCGATGATTCTGTTGCTACTGTCCGGCTGTGGGATGTTTCTGGCAAAGAACTGCAAAGAATTTCCCCTAATGATAACAATAATCTTCGCCTCGAACAGGTAAGTTTTAGCCCTAATGGTAAACTCCTAGCAACCGCAGGTCTTGATGGTACAGCCCAACTCTGGACATTATCAGGTTTGAAGGTAGATGAATTTACCCCTTATGGAGTCAATAAAGGTCCCTGGATCAGGAGTATCAGTTTTACCCCAGATGGTAAATTCTTGGTAACAGGGGACGATCCTTATGGTAAGGTTCGATTGTGGAAAATCGAATTACTAGACGATTTACTCAAGCGCGGCTGTGCATGGCTCAAAGATTACGTTGCTAGCCACCCTGAAGATGCTGTTGATATTTGTCCCGAGCGGTTTTGACGATAAAACGTTTTTAACAAATAATCATTGATAAAGGTTGTGATTAGGGTCTAGCCAAACAATATAGGGATGTCCAAATAAAAAAATATTCAACATTTTTCTTGTGGTGCGGGCGTCCCGCCCGCCACTAGTCTAGAACGGGCGTCCTCGCCCGTTCCACAAGATGGATAATTTATTTCTTGGAAGTCCCATAAAAAAGATTTTCAAGAAAAAAGCCATGAACCCTGCCATGTTCGTTTGATGATATCTGAAACTGATAAGCTGAGTTGACGATTTGCTCCTCGTTCGGTATGCCAAAGCCATTTGTTTCTGTTGTATCTTTCCAATCTATCAAATGGCATCGAAGACTTTTACTACGATTGTTAATAATTTCTGCAAATGTTAAGGTTGATAAATCTCGCAATCTTATGAGAAGAGATTCAAAATACTTAGTATCTCGATTTTGAAGGGTGAATTTTGGCCGATCATTCTGGAGATATTTAAAAGAAAAACTAGTTCCTTGTGGTATCTCTACTGGTATTCGTTTAATTGCAGATGTAGATTGTTTATTACGGGTATCTGTTTTTTTAGGTTTTTTAGGCGGCACGTTCTTTGTAGAAGATTCTCATGGATTCTTTAGTAATAATCGCATGAGAAGGTTCATCTCTAGCTAAACCTTTTCTCGCCAACTTCCAAGGCTCTTCACGAGTGACCATTAGTTCTAGTTCATACCCATCACAAATAAAATACTCCTCAGTCAAATTCTCTAAAAATTCTTCTAATTCTGGTAGAAACTTAGGCTGCTCAACTTCTTTAAGAATCGGCTTCCACCCAAATTCTTTATACTTATAAAACAAAGAAGGAATAACTGGACCATGTACCCAAGCTTCAAAGTCTTCCTCAAATAAAGGAGTATCATAAATTCCTAAATGCCAAGCTTGAGCATAATACACAAGTTTTTACAGCTTCAGGTTACTGATAAATGAACCTGTCTCGTTAGCTACGTAAATAAAATAATCTGCAATCGCATCTAAGTTTGTAATTGCCATACGTAAGAATGTACTGTCCTGCACAAATTAACTATACCTCACCTCTCCTAATAAGTTTCGAGAAAGAATTCATGACATCTCATTCTAGAGATGTAACTCTTGAGCGCTGGTATTTGATGAAAGAAAAATTGAAGTATCGGTATGAGCGGTTAATGGGTGGAGCAATTTTGACATAATATGTCTGAGTTATTCTTAACGAAATAGACCGCGAATAGCATAATGGTAATTCCATTTACAGATCGAGAACTAGAAAAAGCTTGGCGAGAGAACAAATCGGTATCTGATAAGACACCATCTATCAGTGTTCCTATGAAGAAGCGAGCGCTAGCTACGATCGAGTAAAGGTTGGAAACTATTGAACGCAAAGCAGAGGAAGTAGCTCATAATTCCAATAACTTGAATATTCTAAAAAAATTTAGTGAAATTGTGGAATCTAAATATTTAGCTCAAGTTGAACAAGATTATATCGCGCTCAGCCCAGGCTTAATATTGCGGGATAAATGGATAGACAAAAGTGAAATATCCATAAATCCAATTATCCACGGCACTAACTCTATTTAATCAAGAAAGAGTCGCTACGGCTTGCCAGTCTTTGCTAGACTTTTGGCGTTTGGCGATAAGCCAACTGCCTACGGGAAGACAGCCGTATCGAATTTTAGTCCTATCGTGACGCAAAGCGGATACCTATGTTTGGTTGCAAAAACTAAGCCAAGGCGAAAACCACCTGCTGAAATTTCTTAATTTTTATCAAATATCAATATTTATCTGTTCTATCTGTTTAGCAGCTTTCTCCCAAAGCTTTGCTGAAGTCTCATCTTGCCAATGAGTTCTCAGATTTTCTGCTCTTTTGTGACATATTCGCTCTAACATTTCTAAGATTGCGGATAATGTCAATTTATCAATTAATGTTTCTAAAATCTCCATATATTCTTTTTGCACGATCGGTATCTCCTAAAAAGCTTCTAAAATCTTCTGATAAAAATCATATAGATGACTTTTACGATCGCAAATCTTAAATAAATATTTATGGCCAATTTTCACAACATTCTGCTCACTTGTATAATTATTTCTCCTCAATTTTGAAGACTTCAAAACAAGACCTTAAAATTGGACAACAGCGCTATAAAGAAATGACTCAGTTCAGACAAGAACAAACAAATAACGAGAACGATTGAGGTGAAACAATGGCAGTGATGGAAGGTAGTGAAAATGTGTTTGAGGATCTTGGTTTTGATACTGAAGAAGCTGCGAATTTAAAAGTGCGGGCTGACCTTATGTTGAAACTGCGACAATACATTTTGGAGTGTGGCTGGACTCAAGAACAAGCAGCTGACTTTTTTGGTGAAACGCAGCCACAGATGAGTAATTTGATGAATGGTGAAATTAGTCGGTTCAGTGTGGATAAATTGATTAATATGCTGGTGAAGGCAGGGATGCAAGTGACAGCCTAGGACCAACTAGGGACATAATTTCTAAAATTCCTGATAAATAAGATAACCGCACACTGCGATTATCGATGAGTTGTGCCTCAATTCCTTTAAATTGCTCCCAACTAACATCTCTCTCGGGTTACTAATTTTTCTTCTATAGCACGATCTAAAAGTGAAATATCCATAAATCCAATTATCCACGGCATTTACTCTATCAGGACTTACGCAACATCAACGATCTTCTAGGGTTTTCAAGTGTTGTAAATCCCCCCAACCCCCCTTAAAAAGGGGGGCTTTGCGTAAGTCCTATCTATATTAAGCAAGAAAGAGTCGCTATGGCTTGCTAGTCCTTGCTAGAATCTTGGCATTTGGCGATAAGCCTCTGGCTTAACGGAGTACAACCGTATCGCATTTTAGCCTTATTAGGACAGCAAGTGGAGTCTATGTTTGGTTGTAAAAGCTAAGCTACAGCGATCGCCACCTGCTGAAATTTCTCTGCTAGCAATATGCACCGCCTCTTCAATGATGAAACGTCGCGGTTTGCCATTTTGTTCGCTCAGTCGTTCTACAACCAACCCTGCTTCTTCTGAGATTCTCGGTGGTTGGTATTCTCTGCCACAACCTGCATATCTCCATGGCGTTGGCTCTTTTTTCGGTTGCTTATCCTTATAGTTCTTAGTTTCAGTTTGAAGATCTTTGTTGGAAACCTCTTGGGTGCAAGCTTTTTCTAACATCGACTGAATAACCTCTACTGGCGTCCGACCTGTAGCTAATTTGTAGAGTGCTGGCATCGAGAGGTTGCGATTAATTTTATCGAGTTGTTTGGTAGTGAAACTTCCAAGTATGGGTGCTAGCTTCAGCAACTGGTTGGCAATGCTTGCTGACCATCCTAAAGCATTAGCTAAAGCTTCTTCATATTGTTTGTTTTTAAGTTTTTCTTTGAGAAATAGCAATAATTGCCCTACTTTAGCGGCTCCTAGTAATATGCAGGGGTTTGTACAGCTAATCTCGGCACAGACTTCTTTTATCAAGTCTTGACTCGATCTTGCTAGCTTACGGATGAGATATTGAACTTCAAGAGCAACTGTTTGTGAAAAATTCGCAGCAGGAGCTGCTTCCGGCGCTTTAGTCATGTTAAGATCGCTCCAGAATTATTGTTTTTAGTTTTTTTGAGGAAGTGCTCTTGGGCCACATGAGCGCTTCCTAATTTACTAATGATACAACACTCCGGAAATTTTGCTGGTAAAATTTTCTATAGAGTTTTAGATTTAGTCAGAGAAAAACAGTGCCTCTACAGGCGCTGGGGTGAGCCGTCATCTAATTTAACGGTTATTATCCTGTTGAGCATTTTGTTTGGATCTGATATAGGACTCCTCCGCAGATTTTTGAAATATACGTAGTAGCGCATCTAGGCTAATTTGGTGGGTAGAAATTAATCGGTTAATTAGTCTATGATACTTTCTCAAGAGCGCCTCAGCACCGGATGCTCCCCCTGCTGTCTCAATCCACCATTTTTAGGTAGACGCGGTAGTAGGTAGGGAAGACAGCCCACCTTACAGTACTGAAAATTTTTCATAAATCATTTATGATTCCTATATATAGGGCTTGCATCTTTAAAACCTCCTGTTGAAAAATATAATATATAATTTCGGCATCCCTCTATTTTGATATAACTTAAGATTTAAGATATGGATAGAAAAAATCTTATTGATACACACGAGGTAGATTTAACAAATTGCGATCGCGAAGCTATTCACATTCCCGGCTCGATTCAGCCTCACGGTATTCTTCTCGTTTTACAAGAACCAGAGCTAAAGATTTTACAAGTAAGCCGTAACATAACTAACTTTTTCCAAATTCCTGCCGAATCATTAATTAATCAAAACTTAGCTATTTTATTTCATGCTACTCAGATAGAGATTTTAAAAATTTGTATTGCTCAAGAAGAAGCAGAAGTTTTTAATCCTTTAAGATTATCAGTTGAAGTTGAGAACAAAATTTTAGTTTTTGATGGAATGCTGCATCGCAATGATGGTGTTTTGATCCTAGAACTCGAACCACCTTTATCTTCTATAGAAAGAGGAGAACTCAGTTTTTACCATCAAGTCAAAGCATCAATTTCACAAATCAAAAAGGCTACAGACTTCCAAGAAGCTACAGAATTTATTGTGAAAGAGATTAGGAGGATAACCGGATACAACAGAGTTATGATTTATCGGTTTGAACCTGATGGAACTGGAGTTGTCATTGCGGAAGACAAACAAGAAGGGTTAGAACCTTACTTAGATTTACATTATCCAGCTTCAGACGTTCCCAAACAAGCAAGGAAACTATATTATGATAACTGGTTGCGACTCATTGTCGATATGAACTACCAACCTGTCGAAATTGTACCTGCTATTAATCCTCTGACAAATGCTCCTTTAGACTTAAGTTGTTCTTTATTACGAAGTGTTTCTCCCATCCACAGAGAGTACTGTCAAAATATGGGCGTCAGCGCGTCTATATGTATTTCCTTAGTTAATGAAAAACACCTTTGGGGCATGATAGTAGGTCATCACTACTCGCCTAAATATATTGATTATAAAACACGTCACTATTGTGAATTTATTGGACAGTTAATGTCTGTTTATTTAGTAAAGAAGCAAAATGAAGAAATTGAGCGATATCATCAGCAAATTCAAATCATTCAACAACAAATAAGACAAGAATTCTTAGAAAATTTTCAAGAAATAGGGAATATTTTAGAGAAAAATAGTCAACATTTATTAGATTTAGTTCGAGCAACAGGAGCCGCAATTTGTTTAGGTCAAGATTTACTCGTAATTGGTAACACTCCACCTAGAGAAGCTGTACAAAATCTATTAACTTGGCTAATAAATACCCATAGAGAAGATACTTTTTATACAAATAACCTCTGTAAAGTTTATCCACTTGCAAAGGAGTTTAAAGATTCCGCATATGGTCTGCTTGCTATTTCTATTTTGCTTTACCAGACCTCTTATCACATAATCTGGTTTAGACCAGAAGTTATTCACACAGTTTATTGGGGAGGAAATCCCAATAAACCCGTAGTTGTTGAAAGTAATGGAAGCGTTAGTCTATCGCCGCGTAAATCTTTTGAACTATGGAAAGAAACTGTTCGAGAAAAGTCCTTACCTTGGCAACAAGTCGAAATTGATGCAGCTCAGGAACTCAAAAGTACACTAATGCTAGCAGTATTAGAGTTTTCTCACTCAGCTTTAGAAGCAGCAGCAAAACAAGCTGAAGTTGCCAACCGGGCAAAAAGCCAATTTTTGGCAAAAATGAGTCATGAATTGCGAACTCCCCTCAATGCAATTCTGGGCTTTACGCAGATTATGATCCGGGAAAATACTTTACCTTCACAACAGCTAAAAAATCTAGAAATTATTAATCGCAGTGGAGAACATTTGCTAGCACTCATTAATGATGTTTTAGAAATGTCCAAAATTGAAGCAGGTAAAGTCACGCTCAACGAACACAAATTTGATTTACACTGGCTCGTTGAATCAATCAAAGAAATGCTGCAACTTAAAGCATCTGCAAAAGGATTAAAACTTGTCTTTGAAGGTGTGTTAAATGTTCCGCGATATGTTGTGGCTGATGAAGGTAAATTACGTCAAGTTTTAATTAATTTACTGGAAAATGCTATCAAATTTACGCAAAGCGGTCATGTAACGCTGTACGTAAGATTGGGGACTAGGGACTGGGGACAAGGAACTGGGGACACGGGGGACAAAGAAGACAAGGAAGACCAGGAAGAAGTACTAGGAATTTGTCCCCATTGCCCCTTATCCCCAGAGGGGGTATCGAGTTCCCCAATCCCCAATCGCCAATCCCCAATCGCCAATCCCCAATCGCCAATGCTCATCTTTGAAATTCGCGATACAGGTTATGGAATTGCAACTGAGGAACTTCAGAGCATATTCGATCCTTTTGTTCAAACATCAACAGGTCGTCACTCAATGGAAGGCACTGGCTTGGGTTTACCAATCAGTAGGCAATTTGTGCGCCTCATGGGAGGAGACATTTATGTTACCAGTATACCTGGTGAGGGTTCTATTTTTCGATTTGATATTCGAGTCAGCTTACCAACAAAAACGGATATCTTGGAATCATCAAAGCCTAAACGAGTTATAGGTTTGCAATCTAACCAACCACAGTATCGTATTCTAGTAGTGGAAGATGTAGAAGAAAACCGTATCTTACTTGTTCGGCTTTTAGCATCAGTTGGTTTTGAAGTACGTTCAGCAGTCAACGGAGTAGAAGCTGTTGCTGTTTGGCAACAATGGAAACCGCATCTGATTTTTATGGATATGCTGATGCCAGTCATGGACGGATATGAAGCTACCAAGAGAATTAAAGCAACTTTAAAAGGTCAAGCAACTGTAATTATTGCTCTCACTGCTCATGCTTTTTCTGAGGAAAGATCGGCGGTATTAGAAGCAGGTTGTGATGATTTCATACCCAAACCTTTGCGGGAGGAAATACTGTTTGGAAAAATAGCAACATACTTAGGTGTTAAATATATATATGCAGAAGAAAATCAACTTTATTCCCCTCAGTCACTAGCACAGTCTTTACATCTAGCACCAGATGCCCTTAATGTCATGTCATTGGAATGGGTGAGAAAACTGCATTGGGCAGCAATGGCTGTGGATGATGCCATTGTTCTCAATCTTATTAAAGAAATTCCAGAAGAACATTCGTCTCTTGCTCAGACTTTAAACAGATTGGTGGAAAGCTTTCGTTTGGATATAATCGCCAATATTACTCCGGCTTATGTTGAAGAAGCTGGTGACAGGGGTTAGAGGTTAGAGGTTAGGGGTTAGAGGTTGGGGGTTAGAGGAGAACAACCAATCCCCAATCCCTATTGCCCCTCAACAAGGAGTGGAAGAGCGAGTTCCCCAATCCCTAATCCCTAATCCCCATTGCCCCTCAACAAGGAGGGGGCCCCGAGTTCCCCTATGTCCTATGCCCAATGCCCACTAAATATCTATGAAGTCAAACAAATTAGCCACTATTCTTATTGTTGATGATACACCACACAATATACAGGTTTTATCTGCTATGCTTGAGTCTCAAGGATATCAAGTAAAGAAAGCAATTAGTGGTCAATTTGCCTTACAAGGAGTGAAGCTGGCACAACCAGATTTGATTTTACTAGATGTTTATATGCCGGAGATGAGTGGCTATGATGTTTGTCAAAAATTAAAATCAATGCCGGAAACTAAGGACATTCCTGTTATATTTATCAGTGCTTCTGATAATGTGTCAGATAAAGTCAAAGCTTTTGAAGTGGGAGGTGTAGATTACATTATCAAGCCATTTCAGGCTGAAGAGATTTTGGTTCGAGTTAGCAATCAATTAACTTTGCGATCGCTTGCACAACAATTAAAAGAACAGAATGCATTGATTCAAAAAGAAATTCGTCAACGGCTAGAAGTTGAAGCAAGAGAACGCGCAAAAATTCAAGAGCTAGAGATGATTGTCGAACAATTAAAAAGAACTCAAGCTGAAGTGTTACAACTAAAAACGCACTCTACCTTTGAGCAATTGATAGTAGAAGATTTGCATCCTAGAATTAATAATTTTCAATATTTTTTCGAGCACCTTTCCTTGACCCGCGAATATTGTCAAAATTTAATTCATCTCCTACAGATTTACAATCAAAATTATCCAAATCCCGTTCCAAAAGTTCAGCAATTTATTGAAGAAATCGATTTAGATTCTCTACTAATAGATTTGCCAAAAATTCTCGATCGCCTCCAAGTTGAGTTAAAGTGGATGCAGAATAGTGTTTTACAGCAAAGCTTTGAGTCCAAACATCCTTCACAAACTGAATCTGGCTAGAGGGGTGTTAACCAATAAACTACGCCCCCAACCACTTTATTCATAAAACCAAACTCAGCCAACCTTTCTGGATGTAAACCAAGATAAGTCCAATGAGGTGAATCTCTTTCGACTGTCCGAAACCAGCCATTTTGATTTAAAGTATATTCCTGAGAGGGATTGCTCACACCTAAGTCGATTGCCAATCCCCAAAGATGCTGTGACGATCCTGGCGGTGCAACAACACCAAGAATATTTGTTTCTTCGCCCTGTCGTACTCGTTGTAAAGTTGTAGCAGTGGCGTATTTGTTCCAAAATCTTAAATTGGTGGCAAAACTCCGAGTACAGTCACTCGCACCGTAACCAGATTTTAAAGGAATATTGATTTTTGCTTTGGCTCTGTTTAAAGCATCGGCAGCTGATTTTTGTAAATAGCAGTTGTTAGTGTTATTTACTTTACCCATGCTCAAGTTAGATTGAAACTGTTGTGTTTCTTGCTCGTTAGTAAATACCACTTTTGGTGGAAGTTTAATCCCTACTTCTTGAATAACAAATGCAGCACCATAGGCACGCAATAAGGTATATTCATAGGTATTGGGTGCAGGAACTGTTGGTAACTTATATGTCACCAAAGCTAAAAAACGATCTTTTTCAGGCAAGCTGAGATTCGGGGTAGGCGGAGGAGCTATAGTAGGAGATATCTTAAGTGGAGGCGCATTTGTACAAAATGGGTTTTGCTCTGTGCGATCGTTTGAAGGTGCGGCGCAATTTTCTATAGACTGACGACTAGCACGCAACTGATATCGGTTAACTCCATGACTAGCAACTAGAGTGCAAGCTAGAAAGGTGATTATAGCGATAAAGGTTATATTCTTTATACTTAGCTTCATTTGACTGGTTAATTTACAATTTATATTGGTAGATCCAATCTAATTGAAGCACAAAAGTTTAGAAATTCTTGAAAGCTCGGTTAGAAAGTAGATATTCATCTTACTGTAATACCTTCTCTATAAGCATCAAGATTAATTAATTGCATAAAAGCTTGATGTCTAGATTTTCCTAAATTGAATTCCTTGGCATTAGTGGCAGTCACTACACCTCCCCGACGAGTTACTATTTTCCAGTACTCCATTGGAATATTATTAATAATATATGGATGATGACTTGTGATTATAAACTGCATATTTTTATTTTCTAATAGTAAATCTGTAACAACATCAATACAATTAATTCCTAAGCTATTTTCAAATTCATCAATCAAAATGACAGTATCTTGAGTAGACAAATAGAGTTTGCTAATCTGTAACAGAGTTTTTAAC
Organism: Scytonema hankhaensis NUACC26; assembly: GCF_045865695.1. Taxonomy (NCBI): domain Bacteria; kingdom Bacillati; phylum Cyanobacteriota; class Cyanophyceae; order Nostocales; family Scytonemataceae; genus Scytonema; species Scytonema hankhaensis. The sequence goes on along the minus strand of NZ_BAACAP010000203.1, from coordinate 31,576 downwards.
ATTCCAGAAGATATGTGTCTTTGATTAATCCAATGATTTACTCCTTTTTCCTTTATATAAATAAATGATTGTTGACTTTCTGACACACTTACTAACTGTTTTTCTGAAAACCCCTTATCAGAATCAATTTCTAGAAAATTTATTTTTATATCTTCTACAGATGTGAATATATCTATAAATCTTTCTTTGACTACATTAAAAACATTTGGTACATATTTATAAGCTAACCCTAACTTTATTGGAATTGGAAAATCACTTTTTTGTATTTCCTCTACTGAAAATAGATCTTTACTTAAAATAGATGCAACAATTAAAAAAGAAAATTCATTTGCTGCATTTTCTATTGAGCGAGTACTTTGAATAATTTTACTGAAACCATCTCTAATAGGGGCAATATCTTCTTCTCTCAAAATTTCTATAAGACTTTGAAAAGGTGATAGTTTTGGCAGTTTGTTATTATTGAATATAATTTCATTAAGCCTTCTCTTTACAATAACTTTTCCATTTCGATAGAGTTCTTCTTGAATCACTCTGTATCTTTTTTTCTTTATTTTTTCAATTTCTTCCAGAAAAGGAGATATTTCTTGTTTTTCAAATTCTCCTTTCCATTGATAATTATTATTTTTTATAACAAATTCAACATCCCATTCTATACCATTTAATGAAGCTCCCTTAGCTATTTGTTGTAAATTTATTATAGCTTCTAGTATTTGAGTTTTACCTACTCCTGAAGCCCCAACTAAAAGGGTTAAATTGGATAGCACTACTGGCTCCAATTCCCATTCATATTCATGATTGCAATATCTCAATTTATTAATGTTCATTTTTCTAATAAGTAATAAATTTTAACTTAATTGAATTTATTAAAAAATCTAAATTAAATCAGTGTTCGTCTAATTTTATTTACTATATTTCAGCAGATTAATTCTCTATTGGTTTCAAGATAATTAATAATTGATATATGATTTTAATATATTTTTTTATGAATTGTAACTTATTCATGAAAGTGCAACTTATTCAGAAAAAATGTATTAGAAAAAACAGCTATGTATCACAATCCATTCTTGTATATCTTACAAAAGATAGCTTGTCGAGATTTATAGTTTTATCTGAAGATTTTTTGAGAGTTTTAGGTGAATATAATTCACTACTATATAAACGAAGTCCGCATAGGCGGACTAATAAAGAATTCAAGTTTTGAAACCCACCTAAGAGGGTTTTGCCTGTATAGCCGCAACATCAGCGTCGCAAAGGCAAGTATGAATTGAGATTTTACAAACATTCTCTTTAACTCAAATACCAATAATCAACAGAACCGTTGATAACAGTTAGAATAGGTATGAGTTATTGCTGCTTTGTTAAGTCCATGACCCTGCACACCTCTATTGAATTCCAAGACGCTTTTGACGTTGTTGTTGTTGGAGCCGGTCACTCCGGTTGTGAAGCAGCCCTTGCGACTGCACGCCTAGGCTGTCGTACCCTGCTGTTAACCCTCAACTTAGATAAGATTGCTTGGCAACCCTGCAACCCAGCTGTTGGCGGTCCGGCAAAATCTCAATTGACTCATGAGGTGGATGCCTTGGGTGGGGAACTTGGCAAAATGGCAGACAGAACGTATCTGCAAAAGCGCATTCTCAATTCTTCGCGAGGACCGGCTGTTTGGGCGTTACGCGCTCAGACAGATAAAAGAGAATACGCCGCAGTGATGAAGGGGATCGTTGAAAACCAGGAGAACTTGACAATTCGCGAGGGTATGGTCACCGATTTGGTGTTGGGTGCTAATGATGAAGTCATTGGCGTTCAAACTTACTTTGGTGTTACCTTCCAATGCAAAGCGGTGATTTTAACGACGGGTACGTTCTTGGGAGGACGGATTTGGGTTGGAAACAAATCAATGGCTGCTGGTCGTGCGGGAGAATTTGCAGCAGAAGGTTTGACAGAAACTCTCAATCGCTTGGGATTTGAAACAGGACGATTGAAAACAGGAACTCCCGCACGAGTCGATAAGCGGTCAGTCGATTTTAGTAAGATGGCACCTCAGCCTGGAGATGAAGATGTTCGTTGGTTCAGTTTTGACCCACAAGCATGGGTAGAAAGAGAACAGATACCTTGTTATATTACCCGTACTACAGCCGAAACTCATCGCCTAATTCGAGAAAATTTGCATCTGTCACCTGTTTATGGCGGTTGGGTGGATGCTAAAGGACCTCGTTATTGTCCTAGTATTGAAGATAAAATTGTGCGCTTTGCTGACAAAGAAAGCCACCAAATTTTTATTGAACCAGAAGGACGGGATATTCCCGAACTTTATATTCAAGGATTTTCTACAGGGCTGCCAGAAAATTTACAACTGCAAATGTTACGCAGCCTTCCCGGCTTGGAAAACTGTACCATGCTTCGCCCAGCTTATGCTGTTGAGTATGATTATTTACCAGCTACTCAGTGTTATCCTACATTGATGACCAAGAAGCTAGAAGGACTTTTCTGTGCCGGACAAGTCAATGGAACAACGGGTTATGAAGAAGCAGCAGCTCAGGGATTAGTCGCGGGAATTAATGCGGCTCGTTTTGTTCGCGGTCAGGAAATGATTGTTTTTCCACGAGAACAAAGTTATATCGGTACTCTCGTAGACGATCTATGTACTAAAGATTTACGGGAACCTTACCGAATGCTGACGAGTCGTTCCGAGTATAGATTAGTACTTCGTTCTGATAATGCCGACCAAAGGTTGACTCCCTTGGGACGAGAAATTGGCTTGATTGATGAGCGTCGTTGGGATCTGTTTACTCGCAAGCAAGCAAACATAGCAACAGAAAAAGAACGATTGTATGCCACACGTGTGAAAGAACACGATGAAATTGGACGAGCGATCGCGCTTATCACCGGACAAGCAATCAAAGGTTCCATAACCCTAGCAGATTTGCTACGTCGTCCGGGATTTCACTACGTAGATTTTCACAAGCACTCCTTGGCAAACTCGAATCTCGATCGCAGCGAACAAGAGGGAGTAGAGATTGACATCAAATATTCTGGTTACCTGCACAGACAGCAAACACAGATCGAGCAAATTGCCCGTCAGGCGCATCGCCAGTTACCAGCCGATTTAGATTACGATGCCATTGACACGCTTTCCAAAGAAGCACGAGAAAAACTCAGTAAAGTCAGACCCCTGACAATCGGACAAGCAGCACGCATTGGCGGAGTCAATCCAGCTGATGTGAATGCTTTGCTAATCTATCTAGAAGTCCGCAAAAATAAAACCCCAAGCGAACTTCCAGTCCTAGCAAATTAACTGGTCACTGGTCACTGGTCACTGCACTGTTCACCATCGTTCACAAAATCTAAAAACTTTGGTGAAATTATGGAGGCTAATATGATAGACAGCATGATTTAATGGCATCATCAATTCCAGATTAAAGTTAAGTCGTTAGTATCTGGTAGATAGTAGATAGTGGTTAGTAGTTAATGGTTAGTAGGAAAATGCTTACCAGTCAAAGTATTCACCACTAACAACTAACAACTAACAACTAACAACTAACCACAATTAAAAATAGCCATGTCAGAAAAAGCTAGTACTTATCTTATACTTCCAGAACCATCAGAAGATTTAATAGTCAGCGAACAACCCTGGTCAATCGAGACCTACGCTGATGGCTTGATGGATGAACTCTTTGCTGAAATCGATAATATTTTGGATGGACAAGAAACTCTACCTAGCCAAACGGTTCAGCATGGAGGACATATCCACCGCGTACAAACAATTACAGTGCCGCAAATTGTCTTTCAAGACAGACAAATTCCACAGACACAACCTATTCCCAAAGTTAGGCACAATCCATTGAGCACTGTAGTCATGGGTGCTACAGCTACAAACCAACCAACCAGTAAACCCAGCAAATCGAAATCCCCTTTCTCCCTAAGCGTGATGCTGTGGCTAGGAGTTGGTGTAGGTGTTGCAATGGCGTGTTTGGCTTGGCTCTCAAACTCTGAGTTAGTCAACCGTTTAACTGCCAAATCATTTCAGAAAAATTTATTACCGCAACAGGTACAGTCAAAATTGCCGACAAGAGCGCAAGTTGAAGAAGATTTGGTTCGCTATATGTTAGGGGCGCTGTCAGCAATCGATAGACAAGAAGCAAAGAGCAATCTTAGGTCTAATAAACCAGCAACAATCGCTAGTGTTCCATCTAACCAAACAAATATTGCCTATCAACCTTCTGCTGGTAATTTGCCAATACCTGTTACGGCTAATAACACTTCTCCAAACTCCGGTCGCTCAACTACTGTTGTTGAGAGAATTTACATTCCAGTGTATCAAGCGCCACAACCGATGCGCTACGCACCTCCACCCATGCTTGCCAATCTGAGAGCTTTACCACAAGTGCCAGTTGCAACATCTCCTAAAAAGAATTTAGGTCATGCCTCTAAACCCGCACCTGTGAAATTAGCTTCAATCAAACTACATTCAGCTCCGGCTATCAAGCCTATGACTGTCAATGCTCTGGCTGCTGTACGCAAAGACATAAAACCTGTAGCAATGCAAACCAAGCCAGTCACCGTACACCAAGCTCTAAAGCCTGCTTTACCCATACTATCTGTTACTTCCCCTAACGTTACATCACCAAAATTACCCACCGATAAAGCACCTACATCGACTGCTCCAATTGCAGAGCAAGAAATTGTAGCCACTGTCTCTGCCCCAAATCCTCCTGTTGGCGCTCACACTTTGGAAGGTTTGATGGAATTGGGGAAAAAATCTGCTGCTTTATTTAAAATTAATGGTGTGACTAAACGCATTGAAGTAGGTGAAGCAATCGGTTATAGTGGTTGGACACTTGTGGAAGTTACCAACGGAGAAGCTGTCATTCGTCGTAACGGTGAAGTTCGCTCAATTTATGCTGGGCAAACATTCTAGTATTGTCATGAAACAGAAAAAGGGCGATCCCCCAAGCATTTTGTGCTGAGATTGGGTTTGGGGGGTCTAATTTTTGCGTTGATTTTAACACTCAATGTGACCTTTGTCAGTTTTAGTTATGCTAGGCTAATAAGCGAGTGTCATTTCGGTTGCAATGTTTGTTATTAGAATTTACAGGCTTCGCCCTCTCGATTTTTACAGCCTTGTCTCCGAAATATTGCTCTCTACAACTTGATGACTTTGGAGACAATCATGTCAATTTATGTAGGCAATCTTTCTTACGAAGTCACGCCAGATGACTTGAAAGAGGTGTTTGCAGAATATGGAACAGTCAAAGATGTCCAGATTCCTACAGACCGCGAAACTGGACGGCCCAGAGGCTTTGGCTTTGTAGAAATGTCAAGCGAAGCTGAAGAAACAGCAGCTATCGAAGGTCTAGACGGTGCTGAATGGATGGGGCGCGACCTGAAAGTTAATAAAGCTAGACCACGTGAAGATAAGAAACCATTTGGTGGTAACAAGGGTAACTTTCGCAACCGTTATTAACAGTGAGCAGTGAGCAGTGACCAGTGACCAGTGACCAGTGACCAGTGAGCAGTAATCAGTGACTAGTAACCAGTAATTGGTAATAAGGATTCGGTAACTAGATGAACGAACAATCGATTTCTTTTTTTCATTGAATATAATAATGGTGGAAGACACTATACGTAACTGGTCATAAAAAATCTTATTATATATTGGGGTTAAGAGGGTTAACTCAATGCCAACTTGCCTCTACTATCTGGCGAACTCAGTAACTCGCCATTACTCAAACCGCGCTCGTTAGACAATGGTACAGGAGAATCAATGACTCAAGTTATCTTGGGAGAAACTGAAGGGATCGATTCAGCCCTACGCCGATTTAAGCGACAAGTTTCTAAAGCAGGAATTTTGCCGGATTTACGGAAAAAGAGACACTTTGAAACACCTATTGAAAAGCGGCGACGCAAGGCTGAAGCTTTACGCAATCAGCGTCGCCGCCGTCACCGCTATCAATCTAGTAGTAAAGAAAGCTAAATACAGAATTATGAATTATGAAGTATGAATTACGAAATTTTATCATTCATAATTCATACTTCATCATTTTCTTAGCAACCGTAAACCACTCAAGGTAACAATGACAGTAGAACCTTCATGTCCAATGACGCCAATGGGTAAGTTGATGCTTCCTAAAAAGTTGCCAACTAAGAGCAAGGCAATGGAAGTTAGAGCGATCGCAATATTTTGTTTTACTATTGTCTGCGCTCGTTTACCCAAACGTATTGCGACTTCTATTTTCTCCAATTTATCTGCCATCAACACAATATCTGCGGTTTCTAAGGCTACATCTGTACCAACTTTTCCCATGGCGATACCTACAGATGCTTGAGCTAGAGCTGGTGCATCATTGATGCCATCTCCTACCATCGCCACTGTTTGATATTCTTGTTGAAGACGACGAATAATGTGAAGTTTATCTTCTGGAAGTAATTCTGCATGGATTTGGTCAATTCCAAGCGCTCGAGCAACACTGCTTGCAGTCGCTTCGTTGTCGCCAGTTAACATGACGATCTGTTCGACTCCCAGCTTTCTCAAACGGGAAATTGCTATTGCTGCTTCGGATCTGACTTCATCTGCAATTGCGATCGCACCAAGAATTTTGGGTTGGGAGGAAGTGGAGGAAACACTCATCGTAGGAACCATTGCTACCCAAACCACTGTTTTTCCTTCTTGCTCACAATTGCGAGCTAATTCTTTCAATTCATCTGGTAAGCTAGAAACGTACTGGTGTATGAACTTTTCTTTCCCGACGATAACTTGAGATTCAAACCCAGCTCCATACAAGGGCTTTCGTATCCCCACAATTCCTTGTCCGGGAATAGCTCTCACCTCAGTTGCACGTACCCAATCTAACTCTCTTGCTGCTTGAACGATCGCGCTGCCAATAGGATGTTCGGAAGAGACTTCTACAGATGCTGCTATTTTTAATACATCAGATTCAGAGTATTCACTAGCAGGCATCACCCCATCGACTCGTACTTGTCCTGTTGTTAGCGTACCAGTTTTGTCAAAAGCGATCGCTCTGACTTTACCAATCGTTTCTAATTGAGCACCATTTTTAAACAAAATCCCCTGTCTTGCACCATTAGCGATTCCAGAAAGCAGAGTAGGCATAATTGCTGCCATCAATGCACAGGGAGAAGCAACAACGAGAAAAGTCAGCGCCCGATAAATTGTCACTTCCCAATTCCAGCCCCAGATAAATGGTGGCAAAATAGCCAGCAATAATCCAGCTATGACAATAAACCTTGCATATCCCCGTTCAAATCGCTCAACAAATTGTTGGGAAGGAGGTGCTGAATCTTGTGCTTGTTCCACCAAACGAATCACGCGCTGAATCAAGCTACTTTCAGGTGGTTGGTGGACTTGAAGTTTCAACGCCCCATAACCGTTGATTGTACCTGCAAAGACTTCATCTCCCACCATCTTCTCTATAGGTATAGACTCACCCGTAATAGCTGCTTGATTGAGAGTACTATAACCAGAAACTATCAATGCGTCAGTAGGAACAATCTCTCCTGGTTTGACAATAATTTCATCTCCCACCTTTAACTGAGCGATCGAAACCACTTCTTCTTTGCCAAAACGCAAAACAGTTGCTGTATCTTGAGCGAGCTTCATCAAACTTTTAATGCTTCGTTCTGTTCGGCGCATAGCATAGCTTTCCAAAGCACCACTGATGGCAAAGATGAGAATTAAGACAGCTCCATCAATAATTAAGTGATACTCTCTTTGCCACAATCCTAGAGCACCAGCACCCAATGCTGCCACAATCATCAGTAGATCGACATCAAGTTCTTTTTCTTTAATAAGAGTTGTCAGTCCTTCCTTTGCACTGTCATAACCACCAATGACATATGCTGCAGGTAAAAGCAACAACGCCCACCCCAAAAAGCCGAGATGCAGGGCGAACCATCCTAAAAATAATAAAACTCCACAAAGGATTGCAGGTAGGGTATCTGCGTGTTCCCTAGTAAGTTCGGTTAAACGCTCTTGGTAAAGCATGAGAGTGAAATCTAGATATACTCTCTCACGCTAAACCTTAACATTAATGTCAATGTCAATCCTAATCCATAGAATTATACGCTACAATAAATTACAAAGTACAGAGTAAAGTCAAAAACTTGTGTCTGTCTCTACTCAAAATGACGCAATAGATTTCCAGCAAATTCCGGCTGTACCGACTGAGCCTATTTGGCGCTTCAGTATTGAACAGTATCATCAAATGATTTGTCAGGGCATCCTTACTGAAGACGATCCAGTAGAATTATTGGAAGGATGGCTCATACCCAAAATGCCAAAAAATCCACCACACCGTGTTGCTACAAAGTTGACTCGGAATATTTTGGAAAAACTTGTACCTGATGGATGGTATGTAGATACACAAGAGCCGATTACTTTAGATAATAGTGAGCCAGAACCCGATGTTGTTATCGTCCGAGGTGACACTCGCGATTACCTTGACAGACATCCTGGTGCAAAAGATATTGCCTTAGTTGTTGAAGTTTCTGATTCTACACTCGAGCGCGATAAGCTGGGTACAGCTTGCGCTTCGCGACGAACTCTCAAAAAACGTATATACGCTCGTGCGAATATTCCTGTTTATTGGATAGTTAATCTCGTAGAGCAACAGGTAGAAGTTTACACGGAACCTACTAACTTGTTGCAAGAACCAACTTATCAGCAGCGCCACGACTACCAAATCACAGAAACGATTCCACTAGTTATTGAAGGAGTTGAGGTAGGTCGTGCTTCTGTGCAAAACTTGTTGCCATAAACTAGATAGCTGGAAATCAACAGAATAAGATGACAGAATATAAATATTAAGACTTACGCAAAGCCCCCCTTAAAAAGGGGAGCTAGGGGTCCCCTCTGGGGTTGGGTGGAGATGGGGGGATCGACAAAGCGTGAAATCCCTAAAATACCGTTGAGGTTGCGTAAGTCCTGAAATATTTCTAATTTGATGAAATGTTGGGTTTCGTTCCTCAACCCAACCTACTTTATAAATTATCTCTAAAACTCTTACAAATGACAAATGACAAATGACAACACTGATGGAGGATGAGATGTTAAAGAGACTCTACATTGATAACTTTCGTTGCTTAGTAAATTTTGAACTTCATTTTGACTCAATCAATCTATTTTTAGGTGGAAATGGAACAGGTAAATCTACTATTTTTGAAGTCTTACAGAAAATACAAGTATTTGTAAGTGGTGATTCTAAAGTAGAGGAAATTTTCAAATCTCATGACTGTACTCGTTGGCAAAAAAGACCGATTCAGCTTTTTGAATTAGAAATTTCTGGAAATGGGGGTAACTATAAATATGAACTTGCTCTTGAATATAAACAGGAAAAGAGCCGTATTAAGTACGAACGCTTATGGTATGATAATCAGCCTCTATTAAAGTTTGAGTCGGGCGAGGTTCAACTTTTTCAGGATGATTATTCTGTAGGTTCAGTATATCCATTTGATTGGTCTCGGTCGATATTATCCTCATTAGTTTTAAGAGATGATAACACGAAGCTAATATGGTTTAAAGAACGTATGGAGCGGTTCATTATTGTCAAAATTATTCCACATTTAATGGTTGATGGTAGCGATCGCGAAGAAACCCGGTTGAGTTTACACATGGAAAATTTTGTTTCCTGGTATCGCTATATTTCACAAAATCAAGGCAGAATAGCACAATTAATGATTGTTTTAAAAGAAGTTTTAGACGGATTTATTAGTTTTAAATTTGAGAGATTCAGTGAAGAATATAGAATTTTAAAGTTACGTTTTTCTCTAGACTCTTCTCAGCAAGAATTAATGGATTATCGCTTTGACGAACTGTCCGACGGACAAAAAGTCCTCATGGCTTTATATACTCTTTTATATGGTACTCAATCTGAAGATTATACTTTATGTATAGATGAACCAGAAAACTTTTTAGCCTTATCAGAAATCCAACCTTGGCTCACCCAACTCTACGACCTGTGTAGCGAACAAAAAATGCAGGCTTTACTCATCTCCCATCATCCTGAATTGATTAATTATCTTTTAGCATCACCAATAGGATATTGGTTTGAGCGTCAAAGTCATGTTCCAGTAACAGTAAAAAAGATTAGTCAAGAAGTAGCAGCGTCTACAGGACTACCAATTTCAGAACTGATTGCTCGAGGTTGGCTGTATGAGCCAGCGCTCAGTACAAATTGTTATTTTGTGTGAGGACAGACAGCACGAAGTCTTTACTCGTTACTTATTAAACAATATAGGTTTTTCGACTAGAAATATCAGATCTCTGGTTTGCCCAAAAGGTAGTCTGTCTGGAGAACAGTTTGTTAGGGAACGATATTCCACAGAGGTCAAAGCATACCGTAGTAAGTCAAGCTATTTATCAATTGGATTGGTTGTAGTCATTGATGCAGATAATAAAACTGTTCAAGAACGCTTAAAGGAACTAGACGATGCTTTGAAAGCAGACTCTCAACAATTACGTCAACTTAATGAAGCAATATCTATATTGATACCGAAAAGAAATATTGAAACTTGGATACATTATTTACAGGGAGAAAGTGTTGACGAAGAAGCAGAATATTCAAAATTCTCTGAAGAATCAGCTTGCAAAGCTTACGTTGAAAACTGGATAAATCAGTATTATTTGAATTTAGATGAAAAGACACCATTATCACTTCAAGTAGCTAGTGAAGAATTACAAAGAATTATGCAGTTGTTGAGGTAAATATGAAAGTAGCTTGTTGAACTATCAAAGAACTTACCAATGCAGTTGGTTGATATAAGAATCCTATTTGATTTATAAACTATGCATAGGGTGGGCAATGTAATGGTTTGGCTGACGTTATGCATTACTGTTGGAATGATAGTTCAGATGGAATCATTAGACTTAAGAACAAGGATAACCATGTTTTGAAAGTGCGATCGCACTTTCCACCATATGTATAGCACAAATACTATAGAGTATCATAAAACACAATAATTTTTCTGTATTCAAGGCTGTTGTACTTAGGAAAAAGGGAGAGAAGCACATTGCACCAGAGCAAGTAATCGAGATACCCAAAGAACTCAAGCAGCATTTAACTGCCCTAGTTGATTTAAGCCCTGATGAGTATACGGAATATTCCCGGCTTCCAGTTGAAATCAGAAATCATGAGAACTACAAAAGATTAAATAAGCTCTTTTGTCGGTGGTCTGAGAACGATATCATTTCTTTTATTTTGAGACAGCACCAGCCTCACGAATATCTCCATATTACTCTCGATACCTTAAATTATCTTTTCAGCAATTTCCGCCATCTAAATACCAACAATAACAGTAGTCTTAAAACAACTGCATGGCTTGCAGATGAACAAGGAAAAGCTGTACATCCTCACAATGTTCTTCACTATATATCTATAAAAAATGAAATTGAAGAGTTACTACTGGTAGTGCCTTTTACCTATGTTGCGTCTTCACAGTTAACAACATCAATCCGCAAGCATGAAAGCTGCTGGCAATGGTTGACTCAGGAGTTATTTGTAACTCAAGATAAAGCTTTAGCCAGAGTTGGGGAATTGCTCAAACGATTTGGGAGGATTTATGTCAGTCAGATCAGCTTGATATTCAAGTAGCAAAAAACCTTTTGCTAGAAAACGCTCCATCTGTAATGAGGATGTTAGGCGCACACAAGCGGAGTTCTGCAATCAATAACATCTTAACACATTGGGATAACTTGCGCCATTTGAGGGAAGAACTGAGACAGCAAAAAAAATCTATAGAGAAGCTCGATCAGCAAATTGAAAATCTTATTTCTGAGCTATCCAATTTACTAGAAGGTGAGTCTTATCTGTCATATGTTGATAGGCGATCGCGCTATGGGTTATTTGATTACTCACTGTCAGTTGCTACCCAGTGGCTTATACGGTTATCACCGTCAACTCATCTCGCTTGATAATGTTAAATACAGAGTCACAGGCAAACTCTTAGAGCAAAGTTGTTTTTTAAAAGTTGCGAAATGGTCTAATTTCCTGCAACAGTATCAGGGTAACCTTATTGCACGTCACAGATGGGAAGAGGTCAAGCAACTGTTAGAAGCAGCTTTTGATGAACGGCGTTATAACGTCAGAGACTTGCAGCTACTTGACGTTTTGAAAAACGAAATAGCAATGAATGAACCAAAGGTGACACCATACAAGGCTAGTTATATTGGCGAACTCATTTCAAAAGAATTTTTTAATGGCTTCAATATATCTTCAGAACTCAGTCATCTGCAAAGCTTTTTAGAAACAGTGAACTTTCTGTCTAAGGCTGGCACTTATCTCCCGTCTCAGAAATTGTTGGACAGCCAATCCAATACTCTTGAAGAAAATTTGTTAGTTGGGTTTGCTCCAGACGATCGCATTCTTCACTCTGACTATAACCAGACGGCTCTCAATTTCTTTTATGCTTGTCGCTTAAGGAGAGACAGTGTTTCTAAAGATGAAATTGTCATCTGGGCATTACAAGCACAAACTGATGAACAGCGCCAAGCAGTGTATATTTACCTTTTACGAGGAGAAAAACGAGAAGAAATAGCGCCCATCTTGTATTCTAACCGTGAAGATTACTGGTTTGGCAGCGATCGACGGATAATAGACATCCTCGAATACATGGTATTGATAGTCATTGAACGAGAAAAAGTTCTTCTTTCTCCAGAACCTTCCAAAGATATATCTAGAGAAAATGAAGAGATAGAGGAGCATAATCCTTTCTTAGAAATTCAATCAACTTGCACTCGTAATGATTTTTCTTCAGAGCGATCGCAACAAGAACAGGAAGCATTTGCGCGTATGCTTCTAGACGGGCTTAATTGCCAATCTTCTTTTTGGAAGGGATATATTTATCACTTTACCCATATTGAGAATGCTGTTTCAATTCTTCAAGGCGAACGCTTGCTAGCAAGGAATCATTGTAAAAATTTTCGAGATTCGGCGGGCGCAAGCTTGATTACCCATACTAGTAAAGATGTAAAAGATTTTGCACGCTTCTACTTTCGCCCCAAGACTCCTACTCAATGGCATAACGAATCACTAGGTAAGCGAAAAGGAAACATTTATGCTTTGTGTCCCGTACCAATTTTCTTCCGCTTAAATCTCGAACGAGTACTGGAAACACATGGTAGTCAATGTGGTATTAGTAATGGAAACCTTGCTGCTTCAGGATCTTATTATGGAAATAGTGTAAATTTTTTAAAAGAGTATTTTGATTTTAATCACGTCTACTCTACATTACAACAGGTTGGTAAAGAGATTTATTTGAGAGCATCTCAACAAGAATTTATTATTCATCATTACCTTGACTTTACTAAGCTAAATTTAGAAGACATAAGCCTTATCTGTCGAAACACGGACGACAAACAACTTTTACTACATCTTATGGGTAGAGATTCCAAATACGCCCACAGAGTTTTTGAAGAACAGGATGTATTAGATAAAAGTTTATTTTATCATGATAATCCTTATATAAAAATTACAAATTATGGTCAATATTTTGAGGTAGAAATTGAGAAATATGAAAGTTCTATCAATACGATAGAGGGGAGATTGTATCTTAAATTTACTCAAGAGAACCTGTTAAATCGTGAAATTAGTTCTAAATTTCATGACATCTCTAAAGTTTTGCTAGGAGAATCAACCTCTGTCACAGCTTCCCGTAATATTCAGCTACAATATAAGCCAAATACTCGGATGAGTGTTTATTTTAAAGAATATGGAAAAGATTGGTTAATATACACTAATGAGCCTCGAAATCATTAAGAAGATAGGGGTTGCTACAGTAGAAAAGACTTTGTTACTTCTAAAAAATATAAAAATCAAGGAATAATTAAATTAAGACTGTACCCAAATAAAAACCCTATCGGCTTGTCGCGTCAAGGGTTATTTTAGCAATTGTGTGGTAAGAGAGAAATAGTTCTAAGTAAGTATAGGTAAAAATCAAGCTTACTTATGCACTACAAGGTGCTTTCATTTTTAAGCTCAGTCAATAGGTTCTTGAGTACAACGCAAATAATTTGAATTTACCCAACCCTGCAACCCCTTAACTCTTGTATTTGGACCTTGCTCAACTTCAACATAAGCCCAATTTCCTTGCTCTCGGATAACATGAACGGTGTTGCCATTGTTCAATCCGGCTTTTGATTTCCCTCCAGGAGAAAAGCGCACTGCAAGTTGTCCTGTTTGAATACCCTTGACATCACACCAAGTTATCCACTTCAGGTCAACTATAGGCACAAGTTCGCTAGTAAAAATAGGGCGATCGCCTTTGAGAATATTCAGATGCATATTTCCTTCTTGGTTCTCACGCCAGGATACTGCGTAAATATATTCGCCATTAAACCAGAGTTTTCCTCTGTAACCGTCATCACGTACAGATTGGGAGCCTTGAAGTTTGATGCAGCGATTGCGGCTGTCACATCCTTGATAAGAATCATCACTACCTAAAGTGATAGTAAATTCCCCCGCTTTGTATTTCGTTGTTTCCTGAGCAAGTGCGGGATTGACAATAGATGTTGCAGTAACGGTAAGAGCGCTTATGATAGCAGTTAATTTCAAATTCATAGTAGGAGATTAGAAATATAAAAATTTCTGCCTTAAGATTGGGTGTACTTCATCCATTGCTATAGTTGTCTTTGGCGGGCTAGAGTCACTGCTCTCACATTTTCAGTAATTAAAGCAATTTGACCGCATAGCCCGACAAAATTACCCAATGCGTTGAGTTGTTTATCATTTTTGCCATCATAGGATACTAATCCTATCGCAAAGCCAAGAAGGAATACATACCCCACAATTTTGAGATTATTGACTCCTCTGTTGAGATAAACCATACCAAGTGGCAAAAAGAAAAATGTTAAAAAACCGGCAATAGTGGGATTTTTCTTGGCTAATTCTTCAGTTCTTTCTATATCCCGTTTGGTTGGCACAAAAGGATTCCAAGGGGAAGACTCTGTAGAGTTTAATGTCATTTTTTTAGGATAGATGCTGTAATTTATCAAGTAATATTTGCTTGTTATTAGCGTGTCACAGACACAAAATATATGGCTTCCGAAGTAACACTGTCTCTTTTAAAAAGTTTTTGTGAAGCGTGCAATAAGCATGATATACACCTAATGTACGTTTATCTGTGGTTCTTAAACTCTTTGATTGGATAAGTAATTGCACTATTCATGGCTTTTGTTAAACTGAAAGAGTATGCAGACTCGATTGGTGTAACCGAGTCTACCATCAGAAACCTAGAGAACAACAGGAATGGTGTTGAATTGCTAATTAGAGTCGCTAAACTCTGTACCGCTTTGAAAGGTACTGCTTAAGACTTGGTTGATTTTGAGGAAGAGAAGATTTGATTATGGCTAATTCCACAATGTCTAATATCCTAACAATCAAAGAACTTACCGATGCAGTTGGTGGCGGAATCACTCCTCGGATGGTACGTCACTATCATCAATTGGGATTATTACCGCAACCAAAGCGTTCTTCGACCAACTATCGTCTTTACACCGACAAAGATGTTATTAGACTGCAACGCATTGTGGCACTGAAGCAGCAAGGATTTCAACTCAACCACATCCGTCAAATTTTAGAAGTGGAACCAGAAACGGATGCCACTGCTAGCTTTATGGCGCAACTCCAACAGCAATATCAGTCAGTGATGCAACAAATTTCTCAACTAAGGCAAACAGCATCTGCATTAGAGGGGTTATTGGGACGCGATCGCAATTGCCAAATTATGCAAGCTGAGGTTTTAGCACAACTAAAGTTACTGGAAGTGGAAACGAAGACGGGTTTGTCTGGACTAGAAAAACTTTGGCGTGGATTAGATGCCCAAGTGCATGCTCATCCAGAAGCTTTTCAAGAATCGTTACAACATTTACTTCCCGATTTGTCTAACCGCTCTGAAATAGAACAAGATTTAATTTCCAAACTTGTCTTAGCTTGCGGAGATGTGAGTTTGGCATCATTCGTCAGGTTAAATCAACAAGCAATAGCCTCTAGCCGCGAAGCTTTGAAATCTGGTTGTGAAATTGTTGTAGATACCCCAACGGTAGCGGCTGCTTTGGATATGACACGATTAGCTCATTTGGATTGTCGCGTTGAAATACTAATTGATAATCCTCATGTGACTTCTGCAACAGAGGCAGAGAAAGAATTTTGGCAACATCAGAAATGGCAAGAAAAATTACTGCAAGTTCCTGACGGTTGCATTATTGCGATCGGTTATGCTCCTAGCGTACTACTATCTGTTTGTGAAGCGATTCAAAAGCAGAAAATTCACCCTGCCTTAGTCATTGGAATGCCTATTGGTTTTAGTCATGCTCCGGCGGCTAAAAGGCAACTGATGCAATTATCTGTGGGCGCGATCGCAATTGAAGGGACATTAGGAGGTGGTTTGTTAGCCGCAACTGCATTAAATGCTTTGATTGAATCACTCATTGAGAAACCCGATTGTCATTGTTATTTAAGTCGTCGATAAGAAAAACTGAATAAAAACGCTAAGAAAAAAAATCCAAAAACAATCAGCACGATAGCCGCACCAGATGGGATATCTAAGTAGTAGCTCATATACATTCCCACAACGCTACTGACTGCACCAAATACAGAACCCCAAATCATCATCGCATGCAGTTCTTTGACTAACAAATAGGCAGTGACTGCTGGACCAACTAACATAGCAATTACCAAAAGCGAACCTACTGTCTGCAAGCTCGCAACGACAGTCAAGGTAATAGCTGTGACTAAACCAATATAATATATCTTTGTTGGCATTCCCTGAGCTTGTGCTCCTAATGGATCGAATGTGTAAAACAGCAGTTCTTTGTAGAATAACGTTGTTAATACCAAAATAAAGCCAGTTAAGATTAGAGTTAATATGAGATCGTCACGATTAACTCCTAAGATATTGCCAAAAAGAATATTAACTAAGTCAATGCGATTAGCTCCTGGTAAAATACTTATTAATGTCACTCCAACTGCCAAAAATTCAGATAAAATCAGTGCCATGGCAGAATCTAATTTTACCCGCGAATAAGCTTCAATGGCAGCTAGCATAATTGCACTCACTACTCCCGCGATCGCTGCACCAACTGACAAAGATATACCTAAAACATAAGCTATTGGCAGCCCTGCAACAACTGAGTGAGAAATTGCGTGTGCCATCATACCCATTTGCTGCACAATCATATAGCTTCCAACAACCGCACAAAGAATGCCCATTAAAATTCCAACAATGATGGCATTTCTCATAAATTCAAATGACAGGGGTTCTAGTATTAAATTCATAAATGGCTAATTGCTACTCCCTACTCCCTATTCCCTATTCCCTATTCATGGGTTTGTCAAACCAAAATTGTGCCCGTATGCTTTTTGAATATTTACAGGTGTTATGACTTCTTCTCTACAACCCCATGCTACAAGATACTTATTTAATAACAGGAGTTTGTCATATTGCTTTAAGGTATCTCCTAAATCGTGATTGATAATTAATAAAGTTTTTTGTTGAGTTTTAAACTCTCTAAAAATATCAAAGATAATTTCCTCTGTTTTATAATCTACCCCTGTAAAAGGCTCATCAAATAATAAGATGTCTGCTTGTTGGGCGATCGCTCTTGCTAAAAATACCCGTTGCTGTTGTCCGCCAGACAGTTGTCCTATAGGGCGATCTCGTAAGTTCCAAATGTCCACTCGCTGTAGTGCCATCTTCACAAGTTCTCTCGACTGACGACTTGGACGGCGAAACAAGCCTGCTTGTACTGTTCGCCCCATCATCACCACTTTCTTGACTGTAGTAGGATAATCCCAATCAATGACCGAGCGTTGGGGGATGTAGGCAACTCGTGATAGCTGTTGCTTTAGGGGTTGTCCGCAAAATTTCACACTGCCACTGGAAACTCTGATCAGCCCCAACATGGCTTTAATCAATGTACTTTTACCTGCCCCATTGGGACCGATAATCCCAATCGATTGGCTTGGTTCTACAGTAAAGCTAATGCCCTCTAGCGCTAAGTTTCCTCGATAATGCACTGATAAATTATAGACTTCTAGCATACTTTCTAAACTATCGATCTCTGTCCCCTCATCTTCTTTTGTCTTGATTTGCATAATTATTCTCGTATTACTGCTCGCATATTTAACAGGCACAAAATTAAATTGTTATTCATATTGTACAATGATTATTGTTATCTTAGGATATTTAATGCCAATTGGAAATTAGGAGACAGATTGTTTGATTGATATCAAGTCCAAGCAAGACTTGACTTTCTCAATCCAAATCCAAAATCCAAAATGGTATAACTCTTTAGTCTGAGGCAGAAAATACAATGTTGGGAATCGTGCAAAACAAGACGCATTTTTTCTGGGGAGGATTATTGCTAGCAATGATTGTTGGGGTAGGTGGATGTGAATCAGCTTCCAAAACTCAAAGTGGAGAAAACGTCAATAATTTATCTACCACGACAACATCCTCTCCGGCAACGGCAATAACAAAGACAAAACCAAAAGTTGTTGCATCCCATAGTGTATTGTGCAACTTAGTGGAAGAGGTTGCCCAAGACAAGGTGAATTTGACTTGTCTGATTAACCCAGACCAAGACCCACACACCTACGAAGGCAAACCGTCAGATAGACAAGCAATTGAACAGGCAGATTTGGTATTCTATGCTGGTCTGAACTTCGATCCGGCGATCGCAAGCATGGTAGAGGCGACAAAAACATCTGTTCCTAAAATTGCACTTCACGACCAAACCACGTCCAAGAAACTGACGCTTGTTGAAAATGGCAAAACGGAGACTGACCCCCATGTTTGGCATGATGTGAAGAATACCATCGGTATGGTACAACTCATTGAAACAAATTTAGCAAAAATCGATCCTGGGCATGCCGCAGAGTATAGCAAAAACGCTGATGCCTATGAAGCTCGACTCAAAGCACTTGATGCTTGGATTCCCAAACAAATTGCCACCATTCCCCAACGACAGCGCCGACTGGTTACAACTCACGATGCTTTGGGTTATTATGCCAATGCCTATGGCTTAACTGTTACCGATACACTTTTGGGAATCTCCACAGAAGAAGAACCGACAGCTAGCAAAATCAAGTCTTTAACTAACAGTATCAAAAAGCAAGGCGTCCCTGTTGTATTTGCTGAAGTCACTGCTAACGATAAAGTCTTGAAAACCGTGGCTAATGAGGCAAAAGTGAAAATTTCTCCAGAAGAATTGTTGGCTGATGGGTTAGGTAAAAAAGGGACACCGCAAGGTACATATATCGGGATGATGGAACGAAATACTTGTGCGATCGCGAAAGGGTTAGGAGGACAATGCACTTCCTTTAACCGCGATCGATAAATGCTTTGTGCTTCATCTGTAATACCATTTTGGATTTTAGATTTTAGATTTTGGATTGAGAAAGCCATGTCTAGACTTGATTTGAGCAAACTGTCTGTCTCATTCTTCGTTCAAATTGGTGTAACGATAGAAGCACGGTATTCACTTTTGTCGATACAATAAATCTCTTTTAAAGTCAAGACCTGTCTTCCGAACTTAAACGATACGGTTCTAACACAAATATTTTCATTTTTAAGGTATTGCAATATTTATTTACATTAAGTTACTATTCTTAACATAGAAAACAAAACAAGGAAAAAAACCCATGACATCACGTACTTACGTAATCGAAGAAGGCAACAGACTCAACAACTACGCCATTGAACCCAAGATGTATGTAGAGCAAACCCAACGCTTCGGCTTCACCGAGTATGCAGAGATGCTCAACGGACGTTTGGCGATGATTGGTTTTGTCTCCCTCATCCTGCTAGAAGTTTTTACCGGACACGGTTTTATTGGATTGCTCACCAGTTTGTAAGTCAATTGACAGAAAACAATTGAAGTGATAATTGCCAACTGTATAAATAAAATTTGGAGGAATTAAGATGAGAACTGACTTTGATTTTCCCAAAAAAGAGTTAATTGGACCCGTAGTTTTCCGCCCTGAGTTTAACAATTTCCAGCAAATCAGCGCGAACCAAACCTGGTCATTATTTTTCACTGCTGGTCAGGACGATAAAGCACTGGGACAAAACGCAGAGTTCGGCAAGTTCTTTACTTATCTGTTGATTGCGTTAGGAGTAGCCGGATCTATTGGGGCTAGTATTTTCACTAACCTTATATAGTTGGCTTTATTCAGCATGATGACCTCGTGTACGCTATTCGCTTTCACAGCTAAACTGAATCCTTAGTCTAGCTGTGAGCGAATTACACGTCACGCATGAATGCCAGCACAACTCACTTGTGCAACATTAATGCAACTTCCTTAGCAAAGTAAGTCAAAATCAAATCAGCACCAGCCCGTTTTATGCTGGTTAAAGTTTCTAAAATTACCTTTTTCTCATCAATCCAGCCGTTCTGAGCAGCTGCTTTAATCATTGCATATTCGCCGCTAACGTTGTAAGCTGCTACAGGAAGTTGAGTGAAATCTCTGACTTGACGAATAATATCTAAGTATGCAAGGGCAGGTTTTACCATCACAATATCTGCTCCTTCTGCTATATCTAGTTCTACTTCCTTGATAGCTTCTCTAGCATTTGCAGCATCCATCTGATATGTCTTCTTGTCTCCAAACTTAGGTGCAGAATCCAAAGCATCTCGAAAAGGACCGTAGTATGCCGAAGCGTATTTTGCAGAGTATGCCAAGATTCTCACGTCAATGTATCCTTCTGCATCCAATGCTTTACGAATTGCACCGACTCTACCGTCCATCATATCGGAAGGTGCAACCATATCTGACCCAGCCTCAGCTTGAGAAAGTGCCATTTTGACCAAGACTTCTACAGTCGGATCGTTGAGAATTGTCCCATTGCGATCGATAATGCCGTCATGACCGTGAGTTGTGAAGGGATCGAGGGCAACATCAGTAATGACTAATATCTCTGGTACAGCTTGTTTAATTGCCTTGACAGTTTGCTGTACCAAACCCTCTAGATTATAGCTTTCACTACCCGTATCATCTTTCTTAACTTCTGGGAGCGCTGGAAAAAGTGCAACAGCACCAATACCCAGTTGATAAATTTCTGCTATTTCTCTGAGCAATAGATCTAAAGTGTATCGGTAGCATCCCGGCATGGAGGTGATTTCAATTTTCTGGTCTTCACCTTCCATCACAAACATGGGATAGATGAGATCGTCTACAGTCAAATTGGTTTCCCTCACCATACGACGTAAAGTTTCAGTACGGCGCAAGCGACGGGGACGATAAATTAGCTCGCTTGTATCAGATGCGGTGTTAGTTGAAGTGGATGTTTCGGAAGTCATAGGGTAATGATAACTAATTTCATATCAATCGTACAATGATAACTATCAAAATTTCCCAAGAACCAGTAGTTGCTGACGGGTTGGGTGAAAAAGGAACTCTGCAAGGTACTTATGTGGGGATGATTTCATCGAACACCTGCATCATTGCTAGGGATCTCGGTGGTAAATACACGCCGTTCGCACCTCGAGCGTTGCTACACGCGCTCATCGGTGTGCAAAATCTGGGAGAAGTGATTAGTTAATGGCTTACCAGTTCTAGATCGGCATTTGCGGTGGCGGGGTTGTGAATTATTCTTGATGGGTGGGTTAGCAGCTTTACAAGTAGGACCAACGGCACGGAATTTATCTGGGGCGCGAATGACGAGTGAAAAGATTGTTCGGTGCTGTTGTTCATAGAATATTAAAACCTTTGTTGACTCCATATCGAACAGTCTTAAATTCCACTCGATTTGTACTTGTGTTATAGAGAGTGTAAGTAGCTGTCCCCAATGTTCTCCCTACATTTCCTACCCCAATGACTTGACGTGAGTTCATCTTGACAGTTTGAGGAAAAACTTGACGATCCAGAGTAGTCACTTCCGATACAATAGAACCGGAGCGCAACTGATACTCAAAAGTCAGACCAGAACGACCGCAAAACAAGTTATTCGCATCCAATCGTATTAAGCGATCGCACAGAAGAACGGGAGAAGTATCAGGAGTCAGTTCTTCGTCTACAGACACCGTTGTACCGTGAATTAACAAACAATCCAATTCAAAAAAACCAAAATCGAGCGTTCTCAACCATTGTACAGTTTGGCGAGAAACAGACTCCCACAAGAACTTAACCGTTTCTCCTCCATACTTTGCCATCAAATCAGTTGGTTCTTGGGTAGCACTCAGACCGTGTAAAATCAAACATTGTTCTTCCCACCATCCCTTACATACCATTGGTTCTAACTCACCCCGCTTGGGATTGCGAACCCGTTTTACCAACTGTTCGGATTCTTTTGTCGGTCCAACTAAATCGCCAAGAATGTACAATGCCTCTATCCAACGACTTTGACGCTTGATATCTGCTACTACAGCTTCATACGCTGCTAAATTTCCTTCAATTCCACTCAAAATAGCCCATTTACTCATATCAATTTCGGATTTTAGATTTTAGATTTTGGAAGTCATTCCACTAACCAGTGTACGGGCGCAACGCCTTGCGCCTCTACTAACCACTAACCAGTAACCACTAACCAATTACCTCGTACAAACATGAGTTGGGTCATCGGCTCTTTCCGCATATTCCAATCCTTGAGCTAAACGCCATGCAAAAATAGCAGGTAAGCCTTTTTCAATAATCGCTGCACAAGTTTTGTGGTAGTCATAAGGAACTTCCCGTAATGTCGCTTCTTGAGTGTCCATATCATAAACAACGTAAGTGGCATTAGGTCGCCCATGTCTAGGTTCTCCAACTGAACCCACATTAATAATTCTCTTTAAAGGTGTATCAAAACTTCTACTCTGTTCTTCTTGACCTTTTTTAACACTAATTGTTAAGCTTCCTGTATCTAAAATCCGAACATAAGGTACGTGAGTGTGACCGCAAAATAGTACATCTGCTTTTGTATAAATGACGCGCTCTAGCGCTACGAAAGCATTGAGTTCAGGTAATAAATACTCATGATTGCTATGAGGGCTACCGTGAACAAAAGCGAGGTTTCCCTCACGGAAAGTAAAAGGTAATTGTGCTAGAAACTCACGATTTTCTGGATGAATCTCCTTATTTGTCCATTCGTGGGCTAATTGTCCGCGTTTCTCAGCGAGTAGAGAGGGGTAACTACATTCACAAGCATTTAACCCTTCCACAATATCTTCATCCCAACAACCAGCACAAGTCGGAATATCCAAAGAACGAATTTGTGCAACGACTGCATTTGGATGGGGACCATATCCTACCAAATCCCCAACACAATAAATTTTTTCAACTTTTTGCCGATCGATATCTAGTAACACAGCATCTAATGCTTCATAATTCCCATGAATGCATGACATAACTGCTATTTTCACCGTACCATTTCCTCCTTCAGCGATTCTTTTGCCTGTTCTTGGTAGTACAAAATTGCAGCGTCTGATAAACAGCAATCTTGTAAAGTTTGTCCTAGAGCCACCTCATCTAGGTTTTCTCCTAAAACTTCCACGCCACTGAAACGGTGAGGTCTACCTTCTAGATGGCGAGGTAAGTCTAATTCTATAAGATCGGTTTCTTGGACACCTTCAACAAAATCAGCGTAGAGCGATCGCCCATCAGCAACATCAAAAATTCCCTTAGCTCTAACAACTGTTCCATAAGCGCCGTGTGTCATTTCATACCAAAACTCTTCCAAACTGTTTTCATCAAAGACTTGACCCGTGTTAGAGACTCTCCATAATTGGGCTTTTGAAAGATTTTTACTAGCACTGACTCCTGCTACGATTTCGCTTGCCCAAGAATACCACTCAGAATCTTTCAGATTTGGTGGCAGGACTGCTACTTTAGAGTAAGGCAAATTGTTTAATATTTTTTCAACAGTAGATAATTCCAAGTAAAAACCTACTTCCATGTATATAGCATCTGCTACTGTCAGTTGGTTGACAAACTCGGCTGTTTGGGTGTCGTCAAAGACTTTGACTTGAGGAAATTTGGTAGCAAGGTACGTTTGGTCGATGGGAACCGACCCAGTACCGGGGCTATAATACAATACATTTCCACTGGTAGAGTGGAAGTGCTGTTGTCCCACAGCCAACTGCTGGTAAATCCAAGTTGTTTTGCCACAGCCGGGTAGACCGGCAACTACGGTAATTGCTGGTAT
Organism: Scytonema hankhaensis NUACC26; assembly: GCF_045865695.1. Classification (NCBI taxonomy): domain Bacteria; kingdom Bacillati; phylum Cyanobacteriota; class Cyanophyceae; order Nostocales; family Scytonemataceae; genus Scytonema; species Scytonema hankhaensis. The sequence goes on along the minus strand of NZ_BAACAP010000203.1, from coordinate 7,447 downwards.
ATTCATAAAGCAATGATAATCGTTTTTGATGAAATTATAGTAGAATTTAGAAAAATTTCTTTTTTCTAAGTAGCTAAGTAAAAATCCTTACCAATGACTAATAACCAATGACCAATGACGAGGACTAACTAGTTAACTTTAATTGTGCTGACTTACTTAAGTTCAAAGTCTTTGTTAGAATTAGCAAAAGTATTTCAACTCGGGCATTTAAGTTAATGAGGACAGCCGTAGAGGAGCATGACCTAAGCAAGAACGAACGCATACCACCTCTAGAAAGTGGAGATAGGCTAACTGACTGGGAATTTGAACGTCGTTACGCCGCTTCCCCCCACATTAAAAAGGCGGAACTTATCGAAGGAGTCGTTTACGTGGCTTCCCCGTTACGTTTTGAAAGTCATGCCGAACCTCATAGTAATTTGATTGGCTGGTTGTGGACTTACCAAATTACAACACCAGGAGTGAGGTTGGGAATTGAGCCAACCGTGCGTTTGGATCGGGATAATCAACCCCAGCCTGATGGTGTTTTACTGATTGATAAACAATTGGGAGGACAGGCGAGTATTAGTCATGATGACTACATACAAGGCGCACCAGAATTGGTAGTAGAAATTGCTGCTAGCAGTGTTGCTAATGATTTGTATGATAAAAAGAAAGCCTATCGCCGAAATGGAGTGCGCGAATACATTGTGTGGCAGATTTTTGAGAATAAATTAGATTGGTTCTGCTTGGAAAAAGGTGATTATATTCTACTAGAAGCAGATGGGGATATTTTGAAAAGTAGGGTATTTCCTGGGTTGTGGTTGGCAACATCAGCACTATTGGCAGGTAATATGAGTGTGGTCTTAGCAGTATTACAACAAGGTCTGAATGCGAAGGAACACGCGGATTTTGTGCAACAGTTATCGCAAAAGGTTTAAATTGTCCTTATGGCAAACAAAACATACGATTTACTAGTGCGTCGCGGTAAATTAGTTGGATTACCTGAAGAACTGGTCGATATTGGGGTGAAAGACGGTCACATTATTGCGATCGCATCTCATCTCAATGGTTCGGCGGAAGTAGAACTCGATGCTCGAGAGCAACTGATTTCGCCCCCATTTGTCGAGTCCCACATTCATTTAGACTCAGTACTGACGGCGGGGGAACCGCGTTGGAATGAAAGTGGTACTTTATTTGAAGGTATTCAAATTTGGGGAGAACGCAAGCAAAATCTTTCATTAGAAGATGTCAAAACCCGTGCAGTGGCTATGCTCAAACAACAAGCAGCACGGGGAATTTTATATGTTCGGACTCATGCTGATGTTAGCGAACCGCAACTGATAGCCCTAAAAGGACTGTTAGAAGTCAGAGAGGAAGTCAAAGATTGGATGACTCTGCAAGTAGTGGCATTTCCCCAAGATGGCATTTATTCCAAAACAGAAAACGAAGCCCTCTTGGAAGAAGCTTTAAAAATGGGTGCTGATGCAGTTGGTGGAATACCGCACTACGAACTTACCCGCGAAGATGGAGTGCGATCGGTACATCGTATATTTGAGTTAGCGCAACAATACGATCGCTTGATTGACATTCACTGTGATGAAATTGATGATGACCAATCGAGATTTTTAGAAATCGTTGCTGCTTGTGCAATTCGTACTGGTATAGGTGCGCGAGTCACTGCTAGCCATACAACAGCTTTTGGTTCTTACAACAATGCCTATGCTTTCAAGTTAATGGGTTTTCTCCAACAAGCTCAAATTAATTTGATTGCTAACCCCCTCATTAATATTACACTCCAAGGTCGAATGGATACTTATCCAAAACGCAGAGGTGTCACCAGAGTGAAAGAACTTTGGCAGCAAAAGCTCAATGTAAGTTTTGGTCATGATTGCGTTCAAGACCCCTGGTACAGCTTGGGTACGGGTAGTATGTTGGACGTAGCCCACATGGGAGTCCATGTTTGTCAAATGACAGGAGTGCCTGAAATTAATGCCTGTTACGACATGGTTACCATAAATGGAGCAAAAACACTACACGTAGAAAGCGAGTATGGGGTAGAAGTTGGCAAAAAAGCTTCGCTGATAGTTTTAGATGCAGGCGATCGTTATGATGCTATTCGCTGTCGCACTTTTCCTCGCTATGTCATTTCTAAAGGAAAATTATTAGCTCATACCACACCTGTAGTAACGGAGTGGAGCGAGTAAAATTGACTTTCTGTAAATGTTTGCAATAGATTCAGGTGGAGGGACGGGGAGCATACCAAATTTGCCAAAGCCTGCAAGAATAGAATTCTCTTGCTATACAAACCAAGTCCCTCCGGGTTCGCTAGTTCCCTGGGCGTGGGAAATCCGCCTACAGGACGCTGACTCACCGCCTTCGCGGACTTTTGATTAGGTGAACTTTTGTCAAGCATCGATCGCACATTCTCTTTTTTAGTTAAAGATCGAAGTATACAGATATAAGCCAGTAGTTCAATTCAGCTAAATTTGTCGAAACGACGGCAGCTAATTAATTACATGGAAATCTGAAATTCAAAACAGGGGATGGACTGTTATGTCACAGAACAATGCTACCCGATTTTTGGGGATCGTCAAACAAGATCGAGCATTAAAGGAAAGACTCAAAGCCACATCTGAGCCAGAAGTTTTTATTAAAATTGCTAAAGACCGTGGCTATGACTTCACAGTCGAAGAATTGCAAACTGAGTTAAGCAAGTTGTCTGAAGAAGAGTTAGCTGGCATTGTCAATCCAGGAATAGCACCCAGACAGCATATTTATCCCAGGTAATTCTTAGTATAGGTCGGCGATCGCGCAACTGCTACTTGTGTCGATCGCCTAAAGGTACTGCTACTTTACGAGTATACTCCAGTGGGGCAATTCCCTTTCCTACTCCTTCAATCTAATTGGCCTCAGGTAAGAATTCAGGATTTATAACTTGTTCTAGAGTGTAAGGACACACTTCTGGAAAAACCTGTTCGCCCAATTGCGTTTCCCGAATTGCTAAAGCCAGACCCAGTTCATAAGCACTAAGGAAAACCTCTTCTAAATAAGGTTTCAAACTTGGGCTATCTTCCAAAAGCAGTTTAATCTGAACGCGCTGCTCTCTGATTGTGCCCAACAAACTATTACTACGCTTTTCCGATTGGAATTGCCACTTTAATAGATGCCCTAGCAAAATTCCCAGTCGATTTCTCAACTCTTGCCGCTCTTTCCTACCCAAAGTCTCAATTTCCTCTATCAAGTTTATCGTATCTAATTGCTCCCATCGCTGAGCTTTGAGCAAGCTAATTTGTTCTTGAGTCCAGGCATAGAAATCTACTTCATAGAGGTCAGAGGTATACATCTTGAGTCAATCGTTATAAATCTATAAACAACTTATAGCGTTTCCCAGTCTGTTGAAGTACAAATCGATCGGTGTCCTTCTGCTACAGGCTGCGGTTAATTCTTTATTCTGTACCTCACGAAAGTGGGAATTGCTATACTTTTTAATATTAACTCAGCCAGCATGGTTGTAGAAGCTACCATTGGCAACTCAAAGCTAAGAAGATTTTTTGTAATAGACTACCTGTTACAGCAATCGAGTGTTTTAGTAGACGGGTAGAGTTGAAAGAATGTGAACGGAGAATTAACACAGGATGGCGAGAATTCCATAGCACTGGTAGAAGCAATGCAGGGAGCAATGTTCGGGCATCTGTGAGCAGACATATTTACCACCTCGCGATCGCAAGAGCAGATTAGTCTGAGAACTTAATGAAAATATCTTTCATCAATATAGATTATATAGTAAGCTGTTACTCATAGTTGTTGAACTAAATTCTCAAAAAAGGTAAATCAGGTAAAATGGCGCTCGCTTCTACAAATTCGTTGTCGGTGGAGCAAGACCTCACCGATGCTCCATAGTGGGCTGGGAATGCAAGACTCACAAATTGATCGGGAAAACTGCTAGGCGCTCACGTCGCTCATTCTGGTCTCATCGAGTCTGAATGTTTTAGCTGCAATTCCCTAACATCTCAATTTAGTTAAAAACACAGCAAGCGTCTTTATCAATTTTCATTTCACGTTATCTAGGAGAAATTCATGTCAAAGATTGGTCTATTTGTTGGCTCTACAACCGGAAAAACTGAAGATGTAGCGGACACAATTCAGAAAGAATTTGGTGGAAAAAGTGTTGTCACCATACATAATATTGCAGATACGGAAGATAGTGAGTTTGAAGAATATCAATACATAATTATCGGTTGTCCGACTTGGGATATTGGGGAATTACAAAGTGATTGGGAAGGATATTTTCCTCAGTTAGATGACATTGATTTCAGTGGTAAGAAAGTCGCATATTTTGGAACAGGCGATCAAATTGGGTATAACGATAACTTTCAGGATGCAATGGGCATTTTGGAAGAGAAAATTACCGAACGTGGTGGAACCACTGTTGGGTATTGGTCTACCGAGGGCTATGATTTCAATGAATCAAAAGCATTGCGAGACGGTAAATTTGTTGGTTTGGCTCTTGATGAGGATAACCAATCTAATTTGACAGACAAGCGTATTAAAGCTTGGGTTGGTCAACTGAAGACGGAGTTTGGCGTGTAATATAGCAATCCTATCTGATTTGTGAAAAAATCTCAGTACTGTAGGGTGGGCAATGCCTACCATGTAAAGCTTTTGTACGGCATAACCCTACCTACGTGTCGTTCAAAAATCAACTAGGAGTTCTATAGATAGTGGTTACTAGTGACTACTAATTAATAACCACTAACTACTAACAACTAACAATCCTTATCATAATTTACTTGCAGGTAAATTTAATGTTTCAATCTCCAGATGTCCTTTGGTTAAATACAAACCCTAGTTTGCAATACTTTTCTCAACCACTGCTATCTCATTTGTCACACCAAATGATAATTGCTAGTTGGGATTACTCTCAAACGCAGGATGAAGCAAGCCCACTTTCATTTGCAGTGTTGTTATTGCACGATTATCTTCAATCTTGCACTCAACCCGTACATCTTATTGGTCATAGTACGGGAGGATTGTTAGGACTACTTTATGCCCGTCAGTATCCTGAAAAAGTAAAATCTCTCACTCTATTGGCTGTCGGTGTTGATGCTACTGTTGATTGGCAAGTGCATTATTACGCTCATCGCCCATTCTCTAGTCGCCAGCAAGTTCTCAGAGCCATGGCTTATAATTTGTTTGGATATCACGAAGAATGTACTAATAAACGTCTAACAAGACTTTTAAGACAAGATTTGACTTCCTCACTTTCACCCCACTCGCTATTTCAAAAACTTAGTTTGCCTCCAAGTTCAGTTCCCGTTCCTCTAATGGTCTGTGGGAGTTTAGACGACATCATTGTAGAAACTGAGAATTTATGCGGATGGCAACCTTATTTGAAAGAGGGCGATCGCCTGTGGAAATGCCCGGAAGGAAAGCATTTCTTTCATTTCTTTCAACCCCAGCTTGTAGCGGAACAGGTTCTTCACTTCTGGAATTCTTTAAACTTATCAAATGCAGTTTATACCAATTTGACAATAGGGGATAGGGGATAGGCTCTGTTGCGATCGCCTAACAGTGATACATTCATGCTTTGTTCCGAACGCTCGATATCTGCAAATTTCTCAATAAAACGTCACATAGTCGGTATTTTGTTAAGAATTCTTGACTAAGAGTTTTTAGCAATAAGCTTGTATTTTTTTACAGGAAGTGCTGATAATAATTACAATTAAATGCTGTCTCATAAATTCACACTAATTGACAGTAGTGTTTGAATACTGATTTAAATCATGACACAGGAGCATCGATGGTACACTCTAGAAAAGTGCGCGACGTAGCATTTGTCCTACATCGTTACTTTGGCTTACTAGTCGGACTCATTTTAATTGTCGTCGGTTTAACAGGTAGCTTGTTGGTGTTTGAGAAGGAAATCAGTTCATTTCTAGTTCAGCAGCAGTTCGGACAAGTGATTCCTCAAGAACAAAGGGTATCTGTAGCATCTATTCTTGAAACCGTAAAAACCACTTATGCTTCTCAGCCAGAGTACAAACTATCTGGCATTAATACATTACCAGATCCAAACTTACCCTATCGTGCTTTCCTACAGTCTCCAGATGAAAAACGATTAGAGGTTTTTGTTAACCCTTACACGGGTGCTATCGTGGGCGAGCGCGTGTGGGAAAAGACACTCATCGGCATAACATACAAACTTCACTATCAACTTCTGGCTGGCAAAGTTGGAGAAGTCATTGTTGGCATTGCAGCTTTATTACTACTTATTCTCAGTATTACAGGAATTATCCTATGGCCTGGTTGGCGAAGACTTATCAGTGGTTTCAAAATCAAGTGGCAAGCACACCCAAAACGAACCAACTTTGATATTCATAAAGTTTCGGGGATTATTACTGCCATCTTTCTAACTATGATTGCTTTTACTGGGTTTTGTTGGAACTTTTGGGAATTTAGTCAGCCCTTAATCCACACTGCTACTCTGACGCCCATTCCAAAGGAACCAGTTTCTCAACCTATTCCGGGAAAGTTACCTCTAACAATTTCCGAACTTTTACAAAAAGCTGATGCTGCGTTACCAGAAGCTGTGACTACCTATATCCGATTGCCACAAACCCCAGAAGGAGTTTTCAGAGTTGGGAAAAAATTACCTCAAGATACAGTAGAGTACGGTCGCAGTCAAGTTAACTTAGACCAGTACACGGGTGAAATCGTGCAATTGAAAGATGGTCGCAAGCTATCCCGTGCTGATGAAGTCTTCTATTCGTTTCCATGGATGCACTATGGAACTTTTTGGGGGTTACCATCCCGCATTCTCTACATATTTGTAGGGCTTGCACCGCTTATTTTATTTGTCACTGGTACAATCATGTGGTGGTATCGTTACAAAGGGAAAAAATATACATCACAGCCTACAGAAATAGCTGAGCCTTTGGGTAGGAGTTAATGGGATATTAGCAATAGGGCATTGGGCATGGGAAAAATTTTATTTGTCACATCTGTTTGCTTGGTGACGGTTAACCGGGTTCTACAATTAAGTGACATCATAGTTATTGATGACTCACCTGCCTTTAGGCTAGGTGATTCTTTCCGGGCATCGGCATCACGAGGCACGAGCCTATGGCTATCAACTGCCATCTACCCTGTTAGCACTAGTTCAAAGACTAGGTTCCTGGCTACGTGAACAGCGTCGCCAACATCTTACAGTTTCCGTAAACGGGTAGTGCCTGTTAATCACCGCCTTGAGCATACTTTGCCCGGTGTGGTGAGCGCATTCCACTTTCAACGGGGCAGTTACCGTCTCAAGCATTTTTGCTTGTACGCATGATTACGATGTTGGCGCAAATCCTTGAAGATTTTACGCACTAGAGGTTTTCCTAGTGCAACGTCGATGGCTAAGGTCGGAGCGTCACCACTCCGCCTCGCCTACAAAACCGTGCTTGAGAGATTTCCCCTCACACGGCTC